>JAYEPK010000591.1:0-1578 GCA_034723935.1 Thermoplasmatota archaeon | reverse complement strand
GTTCTTTTCTTCTTCATATTGGTTCCTCCGTTATCAGGAAGCAATGGTTCAAGCATATATTTAAGAATTGGTCATTTTGACCAGACCTTAGAACTCGATCTTTGTTTTTCATCTGGCCTTTACTTAGAATTTATTAATAATGGACGTGTTCCTCACATATGCTTTCTATTGTACTTGGAACACGTCCAGAAATAATCAAGATGGCACCGGTGATAAGATACTGCGAGGAGAGCGAGATACCTTATCATATACTTCACACCGGTCAACATTATTCATACTCGATGGACAGGACCTTCTTCGAGCAGCTGGAACTTCCAAACGCTCATTTCAATCTCGACGTTGGCTCGGGAACACATGGTGCCCAGACAGGAAAGATACTTGAGGGGATCGAGAAGGTCCTGATGAAAAGCAATGTCGACGAGGTTCTGGTCCAGGGGGACACGAACACGGTTATGGCAGGTGCGCTTGCAGCAACAAAGCTCCATATCAAGGTGGGTCACGTTGAGGCAGGACTCAGAAGCTTCGACCGCACCATGCCGGAGGAGATAAACAGGATAGTATCGGATCATATCTCCGATCATCTATTCCCTCCTACGGAGAACTCGAAGAGATTCCTGCTTGACGAAGGTATAGACGAAAACAGGATCTTCGTTTGCGGGAACACCATTGTGGATTCGGTAATGCAGAACCTGGAGCTATCAAAGGATAAAGTGGACCCCTTGAAGGACCTGGACCTCCAGGAGAAAGGATTTGCTCTTGTCACCGCACACAGGGCGGAGAACGTGGACGATATGACCCGGTTCAAGAACATCATTGCCGGACTGAGGCTCTTCAAGGAAACATCGGAACTGAAGATACTTTATCCGATCCATCCAAGGGCAAGGAAGTTCCTGGAGAAGTTCAAGATCGACACAACCGGAATTGACATTGTCGAACCGGTGGGTTTCCTTGAATTCCTCCAGCTGGAATCCTCTGCAAAGGTGGTCCTGACAGATTCTGGAGGTGTCCAGGAGGAGACTTGCATACTGAGAA
This sequence comes from Thermoplasmatota archaeon, assembly GCA_034723935.1. Taxonomy (GTDB): domain Archaea; phylum Thermoplasmatota; class Penumbrarchaeia; order Penumbrarchaeales; family Penumbrarchaeaceae; genus JAYEPK01. Next base: position 546 of record JAYEPK010000591.1, on the reverse strand, counting down.
CTCCCTGTGTTACATTGAGGGATAACACCGAAAGACCGGAGACGGTGGATGTCGGAAGCAATATCATCGCAGGGACACTGCCGGATGACATCGAAAGGTCCGCAGTGAAGATGATGGGAAAGAACGGAGACTGGGAGAGTCCATTTGGTGACGGAACTGCCGGGAAACAGATCGTGGATATCTGTCTCGATCGTCAGTGAATCCAGGAAGTCCCATAAGTAGTATATCAGAAGTTATTCTGTTTTGAATTGGATTTCCATCTGTTTAACAGAGATAATTGGACCTAATTGTTTATATTCAATAACTTCCGTGAGGAGATATGTACGGAGGCATCGAATGGATCGGATATTGATAACGGGAACAGCAGGTTTCATTGGATTTCACCTTGCAAAGAGATATCTCGAAGAAGGGGTCGAGGTCGTTGGATATGACAATTTCAATGATTATTACGATGTCTCGATCAAAGAGGACCGCAACAGGATCCTGGAGGAATTTGATAATTTCAAGATCGTAAGAGGGGGTCTCGAGGACAGGGAAGGTTTGTTC
>JAYEPK010000590.1:0-1581 GCA_034723935.1 Thermoplasmatota archaeon | reverse complement strand
CTCCCAGCGCTTTGTTGTTTTCCTCCTTCCTCAAAGCCTCTTCTCCTCGTTCGAAATGCTCACTCGCATCGTCGAGTTGGGATAGTTCCGGCAGTTTATCGAAGAACAAGATCAATTTATCCCTCACCTTCGAGATGTCCTCTGAGATGTCGGACCTCCTCAATGAGGTGTCCAGGTCCATGTAGTCCTCCAGGTCCTTGACCGGGTCAGCCGGTGATATTCTATCAGATCGATCGTTCTTCCAGAGCATTTCGGACCCTCCCTCTTCCTCAAGGGCTTTAGATCGATCTTTCTTCAATTCTTTGATCCTCTTGCCAGCGATGAGCCTTGCAATTCCCATCAACTCATCCTCACCCTTTGTTCTCCCTTCAAGTTCCTTCTGATCGACTTCACGGGGGTCCTTTTCATTTTCCTTCTTGTCGCTTTTTACCATTGGAGCCTTTTCGAGCTTCTTCCTCTTTTCCCCCATATCCTGGGCCAGCTTCTGGATACCACCGCCACCTTTCCTGGATCTTGGTCGGTAACCCATTTTATCCTTGGGTATCTGCATTTGCTTTCTGGATAGCACTTCCATCCCCTTGTCTGAACCCTTGGTCATTGATCGGAACCATTCCATATTGAACCCCTTCAATTCACCCCTTCTCTCCATTTTCTTCATCTGTGTCTCAATTCTCTCCCATGTTCGAAAGAACTTGGTCCATTCCCTGTTCTTATACTGGTTATTGAGATTGCCGATATCATCCAGAAGCAGTGGTCCTCCGATATTCCCTTCGGATAACCCCGCTTCCTTCAGGCTCTCAAGCCTTCTACCTGCCCTCCACAGGTTCTCGATCTCGACCAGGTCTTCCCTGGTCGTTGTTATCTGAACCTTCATGTCCTCTACCATCTCCCTGCCAGGGTTGTTGTGAAGCTTTGATAAGCGATCTATCATGGTCCCAATGACGCTGATGATCTTCTGAACACTCTCATAAAGTCCATTCTGTTCATCGATGTTCGAGGAGATGTCATTTGCAAGGTTATCCATGTCCCGAATGTTTTGCAACATGCTCTCGAGATCCTGAATGTCTTGAAGGTCCCTCAGGGCTCTTGCCTTTTTACCCATTTCTTTGATCTCATCTTCAACACCTTTGATCTCTCCTTTACCGATCCTTTTTGCAAGGTCCTGCGAGTCGGTGATCAAAGCCTTTGCTTCATCATTTTCGATCGAGAATACGATCTCCAGTATCTCGGAACAGTTTTCCAGGTAGTATGTCTCTTTTGCCTTTTCCTTTGCCGTTTTCATGATGTCATAGGACTGGGAGACCATATCTGGCATTTTGTTGAACCTTTCCTGTTTCACGCATTCCTTCAGGTCTCTCATCAGTTCCCTTATCTCCAGGCTCATCTCATCCGGTATCATGTTGGATATCCTGTCAAGGAGTTCCTTGAAATCCGCTTTCAATCCTCTGTAAATGTCCCTGGAGCTCTCCTGAACCCTTTCGAGAAGTCCGGCGTGAATAGCTTCCGCAAGCTCGAGGTTGCTGTAAGGGTCCGGTTCCTTCTCCATGACAAGCACTGAACGGTCTTCCTCGAAATCCGAGA
>JAYEPK010000589.1:0-7256 GCA_034723935.1 Thermoplasmatota archaeon | reverse complement strand
AACTAAAATTGGAGATAGGTTTGATTTGGTCGTATGCTCACATTTTCTTTGGCAGGTTGAAGATATTGAGGGACATTTGAAAAAAATGGAAAACGCTTCAAAAAGGTATTGTGCAGTGATACAGCCCTGTGGAAGAGATGAAGTAGTTAAGAAGGCTTTTGAAGAGATTTGCAAAGAGAGATACACAGGACAATTTGAAGCGGATGCAGAGTATTTTCCTTATGTAATTTTAAGGGAATGGTCAAGATGTTTAGATGTTCGCCGCCTCGAATATTCCTTTGAACTTAATCTTGAGGAAGGTATTAGGTACATAGCAAGTTACTTGGGAAAATTCATAGACGTTGATGAACAAGTCGCAGATAAGATAAAGAAGTTTTTAATAGCCGAGGTGGGCAAACATTGGGTGGTAAGAGATAACGCAATTGTTATGTGGTGGGAACCAGGAAAATGAGAGGAACAAAACTTCGCCTAACAGCGGATATGAAGTTTCACTCCCGTTGGTCGTTTCACTCAAGTTGCTCCCTTCGGTCGTAACTTCTCATATCCGCAGTCCGTCCGTTATATGATCTTCCCGGTGGATGTGACCATTATCCTGGTCTCGTCGATATTGTATGTGAGCTGAACGTTCTTCTGCTGAACAGAGAACTTCCTGACCTGGATCGTGTGATAGATACCCTCTATTATCCTGACAGTATCCAGTTCCAGTATTCCATCGAACTTGTCGATGACGGATTCCATCTCCTTCTCGAGCAGGATATCTGCCATCAGGAACATGACGACCAGTCCCTTCTTCATGGCAATATCCCTTATCATTATGATGAGATCCCCGGTGTCCCTGAGACCGAACTTCTCTATGAAGAAGGTAAGTGGATTGATGAGCACTCTATTGGTACTGATAGGATCCAGTGTTCTCATGCTCTCCAGGATCTTTGCCGGAGCGGCGTTGATGAAGAACTTCGAATACTCCGGGCAGACATCCATGAACTCGAGACCCTGCAGCATCTCTTCGGTAACATTGTCCTCCATAAGCTCGAGCACCTCATCACTTGAGGATTCGACATCGTAGAATGCGACCTTCTCCCCCTTCTGAAGTCCTTCCAGCAGGAAATGATAGCCGAAGAGATCCTTTCTCGAGCCGGGATCCCCGACTATGAGTATTATGGAACCTTTTCTGAAACCCCCCTTGTGGAGAGATTCATCGAGGGCGGGTATGCTGCTGGATATTGCTCCCTTATCTCCTCTTTCTTTTTTCATGTATGGGGAAAAGACAGGGTTTTATTTATTGATTGGTGAGAAAAAGGGGGTCGGGTCATCTGTTCTTCTTTCCGGTTTCAAGCTTCTTCTTGACCTCTCTTCTTACCCTGGATGTGAGCTCAGCACCATGTTCTTTCATGAACTCGATCACAGGTTCCCTCTCGATCTTTGAAAGCTCCCGAAGGGCCCACGAGAGTGCCTTTGCGACCATGTCATCTTTGTCAGAATAGAGCATTTCACAGATCATCAACGTTCTTTCCACATCACCGGTCCCACCTCTTGCCTTCTGGTTCAGTGCGATCGTCGAAACAAGTGCACATCGTCTTATCCAGCGGTCCTCCGACCTTGCCCATCCCCTGATGACATCATCCGATACCCTTCCCTCTCTCCAGGCAACACCGGACAGATAACCGGAGTAGGTATCCACCGACACCCAGTTGTCAAGACCTTTTCCGAGTTCCACTAGTTCTCGAAGACCGATCAATGCAAGTGCCTTTCTGTCCTTTGACAGCATCTCATAGGCAACCTGCTGGCATTCGAATACATTTGTATCCACAAGTGCTTTTGCAAGGTACAGGACATCTTCCGGTGATGATCCCTTTATTCGTTTCCGTAGCGAATTCGTAACTTTTCTCTGGTCGGGAACCTTGACACCCATTATCTCCATGGAAGAAGGATAGTAGCCTACGGACATCTCCTTCCTTTTCTGGTCAGTACATCCATCGAGATCGCTCCTTACTTTACTGACCTCCTCTTCTATCTTCATCCGGGCTCCTCCCTGGTTGATGGAACAGGCAATATATTGCCATGGTAAAGAGATCATTTGAATATTAAATATCTCATATTCTTTCAGTCAACCCCCACGGACATCCTATTAATAAGACGTACACTGGTAGTGTTCCCTTGAGTGAAAACAGCGACCGGTACTTCAACCACCCGAAGATCCGCGAAAATTCCATACTGAGGAGAGAATACCAGGTCAAGATAGCAACCCGGGCCTTGAACTCTCCAACTCTTGTCGTACTTCCTACCGGTCTGGGAAAGACCGTTGTGGCACTTATGATCATTGCAGAAAAGCTAAAACAGGGACAGGGGCCGATTCTGATTCTGGCCCCGACGAAACCCCTCGTTGAACAACACCTTGAGTTCTTTGACAGGCATCTTCCGGACACCACGGTCGGGCTTCTCACGGGAGAGATCGCTCCCAAGACAAGAGAGGAGGAATATGGAAGATACGAGATCATGATCGCCACACCCCAGGTCGTGAAGAACGATATTATCTCCGGTGTGCTCGATATCTCCAGGTACCATGCCATTGTTTTCGACGAATCTCACCGGGGAGTGGGGGATTATCCCTATGTTTTCATCGCAGAGATGTTCTACAAGGATCGCCCGGACGGTGGCGCTCTGGGCCTTACAGCCTCTCCCGGACATGAAGTTTCCAGGATATACGAAGTATGCAGCAACCTTGGGATAGAGAATATCGAGGTAAGGGTGGATTCCGATGAAGATGTCAAACCGTACATTCAGGATCTGGATGTCCAGAGGGTCAAGGTCGACGTATCGAAGGGAATGAGGACCATCATCTCCCTGCTGGACAGGTTATTCATGGAAAGGGCGAACAGACTGCAGCGGATGGGCGTTCTGAAAAAGGGTGGAGTTCCCGGTATCAAACAACTGCTGGGAGCGGGGAACAGGATAAGGGAGATGATAACAAAGGCCGGTCCTGACGGAGGATCGCTTTACCAGGCCATGTCCCTGCAGGCTCAGGCCATGAAGGTGGCGCACGCCATGGAACTCGCCGAGACACAGGGACCCGAAGCGTTGTACCAGTACCTGGATAGACTTCTGAACGAGACCAGCTCACCCGATTGTTCAAAGGCTACAAGGGCGATCACATCCGACCCACTTTTCGGAAATATACTCAACAGGACCTCGGCGATGAGGAGTGAGGAGCCCCCAAAGGTGGATGCCATAGAGAGGTTCGTGAAGCAGAAACTGCGTGAGGATCCGAATTCCAGGATCATCATATTCACCCATTTCAGGGATACTGCATCTCTGGTCCGGGAAAGGTTGTCCAGATTCAAGGAGATCGGGATCAGACCCACCAAGTTCGTGGGACATTCCTCAAGAGGAGCGGATAAAGGACTGACACAAAAGAAGCAAAAGGAGATCCTCGACCTGTTCAGATCGGGAGATCACAATGTCCTGATAGCCACTTCCGTCGCGGAGGAAGGCCTGGACATACCGGGAGCGGATCTCGTGATCTTCTACGAACCGATCCCCTCGGAGATCAGGACCATACAGAGAAGGGGGAGGACAGGCAGACATTCCGCAGGAAAGGTGGTGGTCCTCATGTCAAAGGAGACAAGGGACATCGCCTATTCCTTTTCTGCTCGGGACAAGGAGATGAAGATGGAAAGACAGCTCCTGGCCCTCAGAAGAATGATAAAAAGGAACCCGCTTCCGGGGCGAAAGGCATTACTTGTAAAACGGGAAAACACAGACGGAGAAATCACACTGGATTCGTTCAAAGATGGAACCAGAAGAGGGGCTGAGGATCTCTCTATCATTGTCGACCAGAGAGAAATGCCCTCATCTGTCGTGGAAGAATTGATACGAGCAGACATCAAGATCAGACCCGGACCCCTGGACCAGGGAGATTATATCATATCTGACCGGGTCGCTATCGAGAGAAAGACCGCACAGGACCTGTCGGATTCCCTTGTCGACGGCCGCCTCTTCAAACAGATCAGGGAACTGAGGGAGAAATTCGAAAGACCGATTCTCCTGATCGAGGGGGACAATATCTTCGAGAGAAGGAATATCACAAAGAACTCTCTGCTTGGAGCCCTTGCTTCGATCAATATCGATTACAACATTCCTGTGATGTTCACGAGGGATCCGAAAGAAACGGCCGAATACATGATCATTGCTTTGAAAAGAGAGAGTGAAAAGGGACGATCAACAAGATCCACCCCAAACATCAAGGGAGATGACCTCAGATCCATTCAGGTAAGGACACTCTCGGGACTTCCGGGAGTATCTATGATCACAGCAGAGAGGTTGATAGATCATTTCGGGTCACTCGAAAAAGTTATCCTATCGACCGAGGATGAACTAATCAGGGTGGAAGGCATAGGAAAGAAGAAGGCAAAGGAGATCCACGGGTCCATTGTCGGGAGCACCGGACCCAACTGACGCACCCACTATTCAAAATTCAACAAAGGACCGCTTAAAAGAACATTATACCAAATAAGACCGGGGGCGAAAAAGCCGAATGTAACCTGATCTTTCGATCATCACGGCTCAGTTCTCTTCATCTTCCTTGTGTTCCACTACCTCGAAGTCGGGATTGTGGATGTCCCCGACCTTCTTTTTATCCCATATCGGAGTTCCCGAACTTTCCCAATGGGGTCTTGCCTCTGCAGGATGCAGTTTTTCATGCTTCTTCTTCCCCTCATCAGGAGATACCATGAACGAAACGGCTTCATCGGAGCCGAACAGCTCGGTGCTGGGTTCTTCTTTATGGGCGGGCTTTGGCTTCATAAGGAAGGGGTTTTCTTCTTCTGGCATGTATTTTCCCCGTACATACATTGCAGGGCCAACTATATAATTCCAACCTTGAAAACGTGAAAAAATGACCCAGTACCAGCCGTGTATCCAATCAAAAAGACAGATACGGACCCTCGAGGGTGCATAATTATCATCGATGCAGTTTTTTCAACAGGGAGGCAATGTTCCTTCCAAGGTTCCTCATGTTGCCCATACCTTCACTGTCGTCTTTCACATCACCGATATCACAGCCGATGCCAAGGTTCCAGTAGGTCGAACCGGGGATGATCATCTGTTCCACAAGGAAAAAATGGTTGAGAGCGTCGAATGCAGGAAGAGATCCCGCCCTTCTTACTGCGATCACCGCAGCACCTACCTTCTCTTTCAGAAGATAATCGTTCACTTTAGCAACTCTTCCCGATCTATCAATAAGGGCTTTAATCTCCGGAGTGACATTTGCAAAATATACCGGTGAGGCCAGGATGATCGCATCCGCTTTCACCATCTTGCCGATAAGTTGGTTTACAATATCATCATCGATCTACCATTGATCGCCAGAACTCTCATACATATCTCCTAACCCTTATCAGCAAAACGAGCATGTTGATGATATTTTTACAGATCGCCATTATTATCAGGATCTCATTTTTTCCCGGGGCCTTCGTTTTTATTACCACCATTTGAGATCCTTCGATGGTGTTGGTGCTTCCTTCTACCTGTATCATTGCAAAATGATCAAATATCCGGCATCAATATTCAGTGAGCGAACAAGAGGGTTTACCGATGGAAATGATCTACACGATCGCATTTCTTATAGTGTTCATGACCGCTCTGATCTTCCTGTCCGGATGGTTCTCCGGCACGGAGACAGCCCTGACCAATCTTTCATCCGCTCAGGTCGCACAGATGAAGAAGAACGGTGACAAGAACGTCAAATATGTCATCAAACTGAAAAGAAGGATGGACAAGACACTGATCACCATCCTGATCGGCAACAATATCGTGAACATTGTATTATCATCGGTTGCTGCCCTGATCGCGGATCAACTTTTCGCGGAACTCGGTGTTTCGGTGATGATCGGGCTGATAACGTTCCTTGTGATCATATTTGGAGAGATAACTCCCAAGAACAGTGCTATATTCGACTCGAGAAAGAAAGCAAGCAGGAACTCCAGGGCCATTTACTATCTATCTCTTGCACTCACCCCGCTGGTTCACTTTTTCATTTTCATTTCCGGCAACCTGATCAGATTGACCGGGGGATCGACAAAGGAAAGGGCGCTTTTCGCATCCGATGATTCCATCAAGGACCTCGCCAGCTTATCGGAGGAAGAGGGTGTCATCAAGCCCATTGAAAGGGAGATCATCCACAAGGTCTTCAAGTTCGGGGACAGAAGGATCTCCGATACCATGGTGAACATGGATAACGTTTTCACTCTGAAAAATGACATCCCCACATATGAAGCCCGTGCACTACTGTTCGATTCGGGATTCACAAGGGTTCCTGTTCTGAACAAAGAAGAAAGGGTCAAAGGTATCCTTTACAGCAAGGACCTGCTCCTTGCAAAAAAGGGGAGCATTCGCCCCATTTTGAAGAACCCGTTCATCGTTTCGGAGGATGATGAGGTGACTAAAGCATTCGATATTATGAAAAAGAACAGGATCCATCTGGCGGTTGTCAAGAACGGATCCGGAGAGCATATTGGGATCGTAACGCTAGAAGACCTGATCGAGGAGCTTGTCGGAGAGATCTATGATGAGTATTTCGAGAAAAAATACAGTAAATTCAAATTGAAGGATTACTCCTGAAAAGATGCTCGGATGAATGAATATTGGAAGATCCTGACATGAATATCAGTTGAATTACACCGGATCTCCAACCCTCCGCCCAGAACTGGTGAGGGCCTGTTCATGAAGGTTTAATAAACACCGTGACCAATACAATAACGTGAACTGCAAGGGAATACATGGCTTCGTAACTGCCATATTGATCGCAGTTCTTCTTCTTTCCACACCGTATGATACATCAGCAGGGTATGAAGAGGGGCCGGATCATGTAATATCGTCCATGGCCCAGAATCCAATATGGATAGAGGGAGATACGAGCTTTGATGAGTATGCCGCATACTACGGATGGAACGGAAATGGATCCCGGGGCAACCCGTATATCATCAAGGACCATGTCATAGACAGCAGGGGATCCGATCGTGGGATCGGGATCAGCGGTACCGACCATTATTTCCGGATCGAGAACTGCACCGTACACGATGTCTATGGCGGTTCGGGAATTTATATTTCTCTCGCAAAGGGAGATATCATATCCTGTTCCCTGTGGAACAATACAATTGGGATACATCTCACGGACTGCAGTGATATCAAGGTTCATGGTAACAATTTATCGAACAATGATCGGGGAGCCCATGTCCATAGATCAAGCAATGTCTCCC
>JAYEPK010000588.1:0-1591 GCA_034723935.1 Thermoplasmatota archaeon | reverse complement strand
TCGCCGATCTCGTCCTTTGTCTTTTTCATATCTATTTTAACATCGAAGTCCCCGACTGCGAGTTTTTTTGATATCTTGACCAGCTGGTTGATCGGTCTTGTTATCCCTCTCGTTATTACAAATGCACAACTCAATCCGACAATGACCGCGATAGCTGTGAAGATACCAAGGAGGATGAAGGCCATTGTCTGCGCGCTGGAGATATTCTCATCCTGTATGGAGTTCAGATCCTCCACATCGGCCAGAAGGGTTCTGCCGTGTTGCACCATACTCTCCCGCTCAATATCCTTCTCCTCTTCCAGTGATGTGTAACTTTGACCCGCGTTCCAATATTCGCCTGCAAGAACAACGATATCATCCAGAAGGGCGAGGATCTCCGTATCATTGGTAAGGGATCTGATATCATCTGCAGTTTCATAGAAGAGAGTGAATTCACCCTCCCATTGGGTGATCACCGCTTCATCCGGCTGTATGATGTAATCCTTCTCGTACATTCGGGCATGAAGCAGATCCTTAATGCCCCGGCTTGCCCTATCACCCAATACTACCCAGTTTTCATAGTCTGAAAGTGCTTGTTCAGCTGAGCTCAGGGCATTGTTCAGATGATCGACCTGGATCCCCCGAAAGGCCTCACAACCATCCATCTCCGTGGTCTCGTCCCTGTCTCCGATGAAGTTCCTTGCATAGCTCTCCATGGATGCCTGCTGTAGTGTCTTCTGTTCTTCCAGTGCCACGAAAGTATCGAAGGCGGATCTGTAGGATAAACCGTTGTCTTCAATAGATTCCAGTATGGGTAGGTTTTCCGCATCATCCGTCTTCAACTCGGTTTCCTCTATCTGTGCAATGATGGAATCCATCACATCATTCCACTTGTCGAGTTCCTGCTGTTCTCCCGTCAACATGTAGTTCTTCTCGTATCTCCTTGCTTCAAGTGAATATTTGATAAGCCTGTTTGTATCATCCGCGATCTCTATGGCAAGGATCATATCCGACATATCTTCATCCACCTCGTCCAGAAAACCATAGAGATCGGCCTTCATTATCGATCTCACCTCCTCCGTATCGAGTATCATTTCCCTTGCCTTGGAGATCATGATGGCATTCTCTTTCAGCTTTGCAACTTCCAGTTCAACATAACCCTTTGTTCCGGTCAATGGTGAAAATGTTCCACCATAATCATGGTAGAAGTACTCCTGGTAATTGATAACCGCATTCTCGATATCGATGATCGTCTGATTTGAACCGCCCAGCTTTGTTTTCAGATCATCGATGTCAATGAATACCTCATCCATGCTGGTGTTCCATTTATCCAGAGCGTTCTGGATTTCGCCGTTGTAGTAAGTGAAACCTCTCAACTGAAAGTTCTTCTCCTGGTTTCTTGCGGTTAAGAAATCATCGGTCAATTCCCCTGTTAGATTTCTCGTCTCCCAATCATTTGCATTGAGGGAAATATCCGAGATGTGGGTCATAACATCCCTGCCATGTGTTATCATTGCCTGGTCCAGTGTGTCCTGGTCGTTCATCAACGAGACATATTCCAGGAATGCGGACTCGTATGTGTTAGATATGTCCTGGAGGGCATTCAGATCAG
>JAYEPK010000587.1:0-1593 GCA_034723935.1 Thermoplasmatota archaeon | reverse complement strand
TAAATAAAAAAATAGGAGAAATTAGAAAAAACATTATTAAAAGATTAGTTGTGATCTTTATTATGTTATTTTTAAGCATTATGAATCACCTGATGAATTCACTTCAGTAATTAAGACCTAAATCTCTTATCCGGTTTTCTCCAGGTAGTATCCTCACTTTTCTTTTCCATTCGTATTTTCGATTATCAAATTTCCAGCCTACATTTTTCTTATCAGTTTATCTCAATATTGCCTTCTCCGTCCACTCCCGGCAACGATCTGATCACAAATCTCCTTTTCATCTTCACCGTTTCGAGATTGCTTTCCTTCTTTATCAGATTTTGCCTCATCCGGCGAGTTATGACACTTAAATTGTTCCACACGTTTGAATCCAAATAAGAAAATGGCATTCAATAAAATAATCATAAATATAATTTGCATTTCAAAAGTGAATATTCCAAACCAGCTAGGGATAGTACCACTGTCTAATTTTCCAACAATATAGATACCAATGAGAATCAATGTAATGAATATGTGGACATAGATTCTATGAAGGAGAGTAAATTCAAAAGGCTTTTTTCTCCCCTTCTTTTTTTCCAAAGTCATTCACTCCTTGTTGCCTTTTCCATCCATAAATGGCGGTATTATCTTTCCTTCTCCTTTTAATATGCTTGTAAGCGACGAAGCTGACGATCTCGCCGATTAGAACGATTACAAGGATCACTATGAGGACCCAAACGAGTATCATACTGAATGATCCCCCTTTGTCCGCACCTTCCCATCTTTCCGGGTCATCCGGGTAAGAATCGATCTCAAGCAAGGTGGATGTATCTCTCTCATTCATTCCGGGGTTCCATGAATCCGGATATCCGTCCCCATCAGTGTCGATACTAGCTGCTCTATCGAGAGGGAATGCATCCCCGTTGTCACCGGTCCCATCGAGGTCTGAATCTTCCCATTCACTATAGTTGTAGGGGAACCTGTCCGAGTTGTCACCGACCATATCACCATCCGTATCATGCCATTCCTTCGGATCGTTTGGAAAAGCATCCTCCATATTGTCGCCCCGGCCATCATTATCCCTGTCCTCCCATTCGTAACCGTTCCCCGGGAACTCGTCTGAATTATCCCCGCATCCGTCATTATCGGTATCGTTCCATTCAGAACCGTCCTCCGGGAACCTGTCGTCCTCGTTATCGCCGTATCCATCCTCGTCCCGGTCTATCCACTCCTTGGGGTCGTCAGGGAACTCGTCAAGTCTCAGACCGGTCGTGGAATTCTCCCCGGAGCTCCCCTCGTTCCATTCATCCGGATATCCGTCCAGGTCCGAATCCTTGCTGGCCGCAGGATCTTCCGGGAACCTGTCGGTCCTGAAATCATGTCCGTCGGAGTCGACATCTCCCTGGACCTCCATGAGGTAGATCTGGCTTGGATAGTAACCATTGTGAACGGGATATTCAACATAGTCCGCAACAACGAATATCCTTCCGTTGGGCATGCATCTAATCTCGGGATTGGACAGGCTCTTCTCCATGTCATGGTCAAGAAGCCTTTCCGGTCCTGTCCAGTTCAAGAGGTCCCAAGATGTGGAGTATTTGAGCTCTATGTATATCT
>JAYEPK010000586.1:0-7322 GCA_034723935.1 Thermoplasmatota archaeon | reverse complement strand
TCCGGGAACACCGGATGGTTCCCGGAACTTCCTGGACGTCCCCTTGACCTTCAATTACGACAGATATCTGTTCCATGCATTCCACCGGAACATCTCCGGAGATCGATACGATGCCGTCCTCGCCGGGGGCAGGGATCCCCTCGAGAACAGCATGGAAAGTATCTCCCCCCAATAACTTGATGGCCTTCTCGAAGTGAAACCTGCTCTTCTGTTGCTTTTCCACGACCTTTACATCGAGGTCCAAATCTCCCGTTGATATTTTCAACGGTTCGGAGAGAACGACCATCAGAGAAGTGCCCCCCCTGACCTTGACCCCATTCCTTTCCTCCCTGCAGACGACCATACCCTCTTCGTCGATCAGTGAGATGGTCAATCCGACCGTATGGGTTCCAGGATCCGGTGCCAGAAGATCAATGGTCACGGCCATCTGGTCCCCGGGACCCCATTCCATGATCGATCCGGGCTGGATCACCTTGACCATCGGGGCCGTGATCTCGAACTGTTTCTCGGTAATTGCAAGCGTCGCCTTGAACATCTCGCCCTTGATGATGAACCTCGTCATACTTGGTCCGGGTTTTCCGAGAGGGACTAGCTCGAGCCTGTACCTGAACCTTCCGTCCTCATCGATACCCTGGAAATGCGGTCCATCCTTCAATTCATGGCCCAGAAGTTTCAGTTCTTTGAGCTCCGGAGCCTCTATGGTGACGGAAGGGAGCAGGAGGAGTTCAACCGTAAAAGGAGAGCCGATACCCGGTGCGCTTTCCGGGTCCGATACATCGATCAAGAAAGAGGTCCCGAGGGACACACCAACGGCCAGAAGTTCCACATTCCTTTGTTCCATGAGCATTATCCTCCTAGTTCCCAATGTGGATCCCGCTCAAAAGCTGCTCGATAACCGCGATAGCCGACAGGGGAGCAAGATAGCTTGTCCTTGGATTCGTGGTGGAAGGCTGATTCAGCATCTGCATATCCATCTCGCCGAACCTGCCCCTGGCCTCGATCCTTTGATGGTTCCTCTGGGCTCCCGGATCCGCGATGATCTTCACATGGGTCCTGTCAAAACCGACCCCTGCCAGTGCGATCGTGGCAGCAACATTCACGTTCTTCGGGAACATCTTCACAGCTTCTCTTGCGCTTCCTTCGAAGAGGAGCAGGGGTTCCTTCAGGCTTTTCATATCCCCTGCCAGATGGCTCATCGAAGATGGAAGGGAAAGTCCCACGGGTGGTTTCCTTACCGTCAGCGTTATGCAGTCGATGTCTGCCTTTGAGCCAGAGAATATGCCGTCTATCCCCGAAACGGCGCCGGAGGGGATGAATATCCTGCAGCCGTTCTTCTTTGCGGTCTCCTTCAGGGATCTCCAGAGCTCATCATCCACCAGAGCTCCGACCGACATGATCATAACATCCTTCCCATTCTGTAAAACTTCCGGCACGATCTGCGATACGGCGTCCTGGGAGGCTGCTTCGACAATGAGGTCGGATGCTTCCATGAAACTTCCCAGATCGTCCATCGGGTGGGCGATCCCTTTGGAGAGCTTCGAGGAGAGCTCCACGGCATTTTCAAAATCCAGATCGATCAGATGAATCGACTCTATCTCATCCTTCTGATCGACAGCACCGGCTATCGTTGTTCCGATGAAACCGCATCCAATTATTCCGATTCTCAAACTGCCACCTTCTTCGGGCCCTTGCAGGGGCCCCTTATCCGCTCTCGAAATCGAATCCATATAATATAAATATATTTCATTTTCTCTGTCGCCCTGGACCTTTTCATATGGTAAGGAGAATTGGTGACATATTGCATTGGGGGAAATTGAACTATCCTCTTCATCGATATCCGGAACATGGCAATACCCTGATCAAACACCTTGAACCTCTTCGATCCGACTCCTGCTTCGACCGTATATAAATATATAGAATGGAACATTCACCGGATATATTTTCTCAGAGGAGGTATTGCATGGGATTCTTTTCAAAGAAAAAAGCACAGAAACTTCTCGATGAGGGCATCGAGCTTCACAGGAGAGGGAGGCTGAGTACAGCGGAAGAGAAATACTGTGAATCGCTCGGTTACGATCAGAACAATGCATCTACCCACATTAACTACGGTGACCTGCTCAAAAACACAAAGAGACCGAAGGGCGCGGAGATCGAATACAACAAGGCTGCGATCATGGCTCCGGAACTTGGAGAGCCTCACGGCTCACTTGCGCAGCTATACCATTCACAGAGCAGATACGAGGAAGCAGAAGCGCAGTACGAGCTTGCACTGGAGAAGAGTCCCGGCAATGTCAACATCAAGATGAACCTGGCACAGCTCTACATGGACACGGCCAGGTACACTGAGATGAAGAAACTCTACAAGGAGGTCCTGAAATACCTGAAGGACCCGAGACTTAGAGCATTCATAGAAGATAGATTAAAATGACCCTGGCCACCTGGCAAATACCAGGAAACCCGTGTGGGCAAGGATCTCATGGACCGGCCTGACAGCCCCCTTCTTCACACTGTATGGCCTCTGGATCATTTCCAGAGCCTCGACCGATGAGAACCCGCTCTCCTCGAGAGCACCGAAGACCCGTTCCATCTGGTTCATGGTGGGTATGTAAGAACAGAACCTGCCGCCCGGTCTCAGAGCTGCCGAGACACCTTCCACTGCCAGTTCAGGAGAAGGCACATCCAGGATGACAGCATCAAGGTCCTTCTCCGAAAAACCGTCCGAAACGTCGCCTATCCTGGGATGCCATGAACCGGCCCAAGGTGTCCTGTCCACGTTCCTTCTTGCCTGATCGATGTGTTCCTGTTTGATATCGTAGGTAACCACGGATCCCCCTGGACAGACGGCATTCAGCAGAACTGTGGTCAAGGCTCCCGAACCTGCGCCTCCCTCAACGATGTTCATACCACTGGACAGACCGGTATTTGCAACTATCACGGACGAGTCCTTTGGAATGATGATCTGGGGCCCTCTGTCGAGGTTCTCCTGCACATCCCTGATATCCGGTCTCAGAAGTGCAAAAGAGCGTGAGCCGAGTTCCAATACGGTACCATGCTCTTTGCCAATTATCCTGGCAGTGGATACTGCCCCTCTTCTCCCTCTCAGCTTCACTATCTCCCCGTCTATCCTGATCAGATACCTTTCATTCTCGGAGAAGAGGAGGACATGATCCCCGTTTTCAAACCTGTTCGACATGGAACGGGTATAGACCGTGGGAATATCTCAATGTTTGGGGCATCCCAAGGAAAACCCCATCTACAGCTATATATCTCGGGGCCAATGGATTTACATCGACGGTTGCACCCCCCGTGCAGCCTCTGAGGTATGAACATGACCGAACCCGATCTGGAGAACATTTTGAGGGAGATCACATCCCTTGACCGCGGCTGCGGTGCAGGGGAGACCCGAAGAAAGAGGGAAAGTCACCCGAAGGGTTCAATGTTCGCCGAAGACTGGTAAAAGGACATGGGAAGGGACGCCAAACACCACCTGTGGCGGGCCAAGTTGGGGGGAGCCTGGTCCGCGCTTTTCATTTTCATATGGCATCGGTAATGGTTTAATAACAAAGCATCATTGAACGATCCATGGCATCATCTGAAAGACGCAGCTTCCTTCACTATGCCAACATCATTGTCATATCGCTTGGAATACTGCTCATGCTCATATCCATGATGCCCGGCCTCACATGGGCAGAATTTGACAGGACGAGCGGGATCGGACCCGCTGATTACAGGCTCAAAGTGAACTTCGATGCCGTGGGGTTCGACTACAATATTAATATCTCCGCCGGAGAGGGGGGTGGGATCATGGGTGGACTTGGTGGCAGCAAACCCATAGAGGATGAGAAGAGCTATCCGGAGGTCCGTGGAGAGTTCCTGGACAATGTTGGACTTCTATACGATTCCTATCGTGAGAAATCATTCCAGTATGAACTGAAGATGAAGGCACCACCGGCAGATAGCGGCATAGAATGGGACGATGCCGGCAATCCGGGGGCATACCTGAACGTTACCATGGAATCGGACCTGATCCCGTGGTGGCCAGTCTCGGGGTCCAGAACCCTTGATGTCAAGATAGAGATGATAAATATAGACCTTCTGGATCAGGTTTCCGATGAAGAAAAAGGGACCTTGTCCATCCATGTAAGCAGAGTAGTTCTCAAGGCTAAGGTAGGATACAACAAAGGGACAGGCGAATACGAAGGAGGAGAGAAGGAGCTGTACTCCAAGGATGTAAACTTCCGTATGACCGGGATCGGTCAGTCCGATTCGATCTCTTTCGATCTGGAATATCCAGAGGGTGAAGATGCCATTGGCCTCTTTGCCGAGATAGAAGGGAACATGACCGATTTCTGGGGTAGACCGGAATTGTCACCGCTCCCGGGAAAGGCAAATCCGATCAACATATATCCACTCTCGACCGGGAAGCTGATGCAGGGAATAGGTATTCCACTTGCACTTCCCATCATGGCCGTATCGGCACTTCTCGGTCTGATGTTCATAATAAGGTCGGTCAGGAAGAACAGGAACCATCTTGGACTGATAGCCCCTGCGTCCGTATTGTCGATCCTGGCACCCTTGTGGTTCTTCATAGGCATGAACGCTGCAGTGGACCTTCTGGGAGAGCGCTTGACAGGAGCTGATGAAGGGCTCAGCTGGGGCGTGGGTGTGTTCCTCTCTTTCGGAGGAGCACTTCTGTTAACATCCGCACTTGTCATTACCATTATTATCAAGATCAAAATGAAGAACGATCGGAATTCCTCACAACCACTGCCCACGTTCAGGAGAATGGAAAGCAGTGTTCCTGAACCTCGAAAAGAGGCACCTTCACAGGGCACAGGCACCTTCAAAAGGGTAGAAGGAACCTCCGAAAAAGATTCAGGCATATCTGCCCCCCCGGGACCACCCGCTGTTTGAAGGAACTTTCAGATATTATTTCCAAATGGGTTACTTCAGGAACCGATCATACGTTGGAAGTATTCGAACCACATGGAATACCAACTACATCCAATAACTTCATCGGTATAGTATATCAACAATACCAATTTTTGATCGGACAAAGAAAAGATTCCACCTAAAATAAAATATATCCGCAGGAAGGATACAACCCCTGTTTCGTCAACCATGGGCGTGGAATCGTGAAAAGAGAGCTTGGCTTGATAGAGGTATTCTGTATCTCCTCGGGAGCTATGATCAGTTCCGGCCTCTTCATCCTTCCAGGGGTTGCTTACGGGCAAGCCGGCCCAAGCGTTCTGATCGCATACATTCTGGCCAGCATCCTGGCCGTTCCGACCATCCTTGCAAAGGCAGAGCTCTCGACCGCAATGCCAAAGACCGGAGGGATCTTCTTTTTCACCGACAGGTCCATGGGTCCGATGATGGGTGTCCTGGGAGGGATGACCGCATGGTTCTCTCTTGCTCTCAAATCGGCCTTCGCTCTCTTTGGACTGGGTATCTTCGCAACGATCCTGGAACCTTCCCTTGGAACCCTGGAGGTCAAGCTGATAGCGATCGCATTTTGCTTGCTCTTCATGACCCTGAACATATGCGGTACGAAGCTCAGTGCAAAGTTCCAGGTGGGCATGGTGATATCGCTCATCACATTGCTGGCGCTCTATGTAGCCGCAGGTCTGTTCTTTCTTACACCCGGAAACTATACACCCTTCTTCTCTGAGGGTATCTCACCCATCCTGAAGACCACCGGTCTGGTATTCGTATCCTTTGCCGGTTCCACCAAGGTCGCAGCCGTTGCCGGTGAAGTGAGGAAACCGGGAAGGAATATCCCCCTGGGCATGTTCCTGTCATGGTTCATCGTTTCTCTTCTCTATATTGCGGTAATAGCTGTGACCATAGGTCTTGTGAAACCGTCGATACTGAGCGGAAATGAAACTCCGATATCGGAAGGAGGCGGGATAATCCTTGGAGGGGTCGGCATATTCGTGATGAGCATTGCCGGTATCCTGGCCTTCGTATCCACCGGGAATGCGGGCATCATGGCTGCTTCCAGAGACCCGATGGCAATGGGCAAGGACCATCTGCTCCCCCGGATCTTCAACAAGAGATCAAGGTGGGGGACACCGTGGTTCTCGATCATCATCACAACTGCTTTCATGATCACAATGATCGCTGTGACCGATGTAAAACAGTTGGCCGGGTACGCTTCGACGTTGAAGCTGCTTCTGTTCATACTGGCCTGTTTGGCATTGATCTTCATGAGAGAGAGCAACCTGAAGCACTACAGACCAAAATACAGAGCTCCACTTTATCCATGGGCCCAGATCATCGGGATATCCGCGTATGCTCTGATAATCATAATGTTGGGAATGGAGAAACTACTGGTTGGTGCTGCGTTCATCGGGGTGGGCATTCTGTGGTATTTCATTTATGCTCATGGAACGATCAAAAGGGAATACGCACTGCTCCACGTTGCAGAGAAGGTAATGGGAGAGGAAAAGACAGAATACCTTCTTGATGAGGAACTCAGGGAGATCCTGATCAGCAGGGACAGGATCAAGAGGACAAGACTGATAGAAACCATTGACAATTCCATGGTCATCGATATGAAAGGCCTTCCACCACCGGATAAGCTTGCAAGAAAACTGGCATATTCCTTCTCCGAAAGACACGATTTCAGTGAGAAAGAGCTGATCAACGAGGTCACGAAGGAAGACAGGAAAGCCCATATGATGATGATGGAAGATTCTGTTATCCTATCCTATCAGGTCAAAGGTAGGGATATCTATGATATGGCCCTGATAAGGATAAAAAAGGGAGCGATATTCTCGAAGGATTCTCCTCCGGTCCATGCCACATTTGTGATCCTCTTCTCGAAGGATGAGAGGAACTTCTATTTGAACTCCCTGATGTGGTTGATGGATTCATGTCAGGGCGAGGATTTCAAGAGGGAATGGAGATCCGCCCGGAAAGTGAAGGAGTTGAAAAAAGTGCTTACCTCCAGGATCTCCGATCATTCAAGGAAGAAGGAGAATGGATAGGTTCCGATCAACAATTACTATCCATGTATCTCTCCAGATATTTCTTGAATATCTTCTTGAACAGAGCAGGGAACAGAATGCAAGATATGACGCCGTACAGGATGAGTGCAGCGGCAATATCCTCTCCGAGGATGCCGGCCTTCCTGCCCATATTAACCCCTGCAACTACGACGGACAGGTTCGTACCCAGGAGAAAGGCCCCACCCAGATCGCTCCATTTGTGTTTGAAGTATCTTGAAAGAAGAAGGGGAACGGCCTTTGAGATTATCGCTATGACGGTCATAATAAGGAGTATCCCTATCGTATACGGATTTGCCAGATCGGTGAATG
>JAYEPK010000585.1:0-7348 GCA_034723935.1 Thermoplasmatota archaeon | reverse complement strand
TTTTGATATCAACAGCAAACCATTACAAAAAGAGAAAAGCCAGCCAAATCACACATTTATTGATGTTATATTTGATTTGGCCAGGCCTGGGGGCATATTTTATCATTTGAATAATGGGCCCCAGAATCAATCTACTTTTTTCTCTTTTTTGATATCAACAGCAAACCATTACAAAAAGAGAAAAGCCAGCCAAATCACACATTTATTGATGTTATATTTGATTTGGCCAGGCCTGGGGGCATATTTTATCATTTGAATAATGGGCCCCAGAATTAAGATATAATTTCAACTATTGTTTTTTTTACTTTGATATGGATACTCAACTGAACCAATACGTTTAATTAATCTGCCGAAACTAAAAGGTCAAGGAGGGATCCCTTGAAAAGGAATGTTGTAGCCCTGTTGATCATCCCGATCCTGATCTTTACAACGCTCGTTCAAAGCGTTGATAGTGAAGAGAAAGAGACCGTTGTCGGATCATATCACATGAACATCAGTTACTTGGCACTTGAACCGACCCATGACCCAATTTTCATAAACAATGACACATCCCTACTTGACAATGCAACCAAATATGGATGGGGAGGGAGCGGTTCACCATCGGATCCTTTCATAATATCCAACATAATTATCGATGCAAACCAGACAGCCTATGGAATTCGCATCTGGAACACATCGGGACATGTTCTGCTTCAAAATACAACAATATTCAATTCAGGCACAGGCTCAACATCACAATTGCATTCCTCGCTGGACCTTTTCAATGTTAGCAACATGATATTGGACAGCTGTAAATTCTTCCAGTCTGAAAACGGGATCACTTCTCTCAATTCATCCTTCAAGGTCATGGATACGACCATTTCGAATGTTACGGACAATGGAATATACGCAAGGAACAGTTACGTATCACTGGAAAGAATGCTATTCCATAATTGCACAAACTATGGTTATCACGCAACAGGATCCGGATCCATCAATGTTTCCACAACGAATATCCTGTATGGATCATACGGTCTGTTCCTCCAGGACCTTGATATCAATGTTGTTGACCGATGCATGCTTGATGGACTGAATTCATACGGGATATACATATCAGGAGGAGATAGCGGAAATATCTCGAATACAAATATCAATGGCTCCAATTCCGCGATCGGAATATCCCGATCCTCGAACTTCGTCATGATCAATGTTTCCATCGATAATTGCAACACTGGCATCTATGCGACCTATTCACAGGATATTCATCTTGGTTCCATCAACACGACCTTTACCTGGTCACCGATCGAGTTCAGAAGTGTGGATCGGTACTCGATATCCGGTTGCTCATTGAACGGTGGAACAACGGGGATATCAATATCATCATCGGATCAGGGTTCGATCATTAGAAACAATGTTCAAGACATGAAAAATTACGGCATGTACATCTATTCCGCCGGTAGCGGATTGGTTCTGAGAGATGATGTGATCAGCCAATGTTCCGGAGCAATTTACATCAGATATTCATCATATGTCGTTGTATCCAATATCTCCATTGGCAATTCGACCTTTGGATTGAAAACATACTACACACAACATATCACCATCGAGAAATGCACGATATCGAACATTGATCAGGAGGGTATACTCCTGGAGAGATCAAATTCACCGAACATCGATTCAAACATTATCAAGGATTGCCGGATAAATGGCATAAAGATAAACAATTTCAATGAAGGGACAATATCCGAAAATCGGATAGATCACTCCCAGAACTCGATCGAGATAGATTACTGTGATGACATGGTGATCACAGAGAACACCATGATCGGGGGGTCCACAGGTTTGATAGCCAGAGGGGGGGATCGATCCGTGATCTCTGGCAATTCAATTTCGGGTGCATCGTCAAATGGTATGGTCCTTTCGGAATGTCATGATAATATAGTAGAAGGAAACCTTTACATGAAGAACATTTACTTCGGATTGAACCTGTTCACATGTAATGATATCAACATATGGAACAATACCTTTGCTTACAATAATGGTGCGAATCGATCCTACAGATCGTCATCGATACAGGCGAGCGATAACAGGGCTGATAACAGATGGAGCTGGAACAGAACAGGAAATCACTGGACAGATTGGACCGATCCTGATATCGATGAAAATGGGATAGTGGATGACCATTACTCTTTAAGTGGATTGTTGAATATAGATGAATTTCCGGTCACGGAACCATTCCATATTATTGTCCCTGCACCTCCCGGAGATCTGAGTGCCAATTCCTCCAATATCAGCATAGAGCTGGAGTGGGAACTTCCTTCAACAGATGGTGGAGATCCGATCAGTGGACTGGTCCTTTACAGATCCAATGGGACCGGCTACAGGTACCTTACATCATTAGGACCGGATGTTACCGGGTTTGTGGATCTGAATATCAAAGATGGTGTAACATACTATTACCGGATCAGATCCGTCAATTCAATTGGAGAGAGCCCAAATTCCAACACTGCATCAGGCAATGTAGATAGAACGGTTCCAAAGATAAACATCGGGTTTCCGATCCATAACTCATATCTGAACATGGAGGAATTTCTTCTGGAATGGTCCATCACTGACTCGGGCAAGAACATTGACAATTCCTCCTACAGGATCGATGATGGGCCATGGGTTGAGGTCGGTTCCGAAACATCATGCATCATCCATATTAAGGGCAATGGACCACATTTCATTGATGTCAGAGCCTATGACCGGAATTACAACTGGAATTCAACGAGGGTCGATCTCACCATAGATATGGAGATCCCGGAGATAGAGATAATCACTCCGGCGGATGGGAGCTCTACCAACATGACATCGGTTTCCTTTGAATGGTCTGCCACAGACCAATATTCGGGAATTGAACATTTTGAGATCAGATGGGACGAGATCTACTGGATAGAAAAAGGTTTGAACACCGGAACGGTGATCAATGGCCTATCTCCGGGAAAACACACATTCCATGCGAAGGCTGTGGACATGGCCGGAAATCAAGTTTTATCCATGATAAATGTCACAGTGGACACAGATCGACCCTTTGTCGAGGTAACCTCACCCGAAGAAGGCCTGTTCACAAATGATCGTGGTATCAACATCAAATGGTGGGGGAGCGATCCATCATCAAGCGAGCTGGCATACTTCATCTCCATCGATAAAGGTGGATGGGAATACCTTGGGAATAGAACAGACAAAATGATCGATCTACCGGATGAAGGGGGCCATTTGCTGGAGATCTCTGTAAGAGATCCTGCTGGCAATATGTATTCTGACATGGTGAACATCACACTTGACATGACAGCACCCCAGATCGTAGAATTCAACCCGGAGGCAGGGACAGGGGTCGAGATCACAGATGAGATCTTCGTGGTATTCAATGAAATGATGAGAACCCAGGAGGTCTGGTTCAACATCAAAGGGAAGTTTTCTTTCATGAACTGGTATGGAACAAAACTGCTCCTTTCGCCGGAAGAAGGACTTCAGCCGGGTATGGAATATACTGTTAGTGTCTCTGGATCGGACCTTGCCGGAAATTCTCTTGAACCTTTCACCTGGACCTTCTCGACCAACGGAACCGCACGGGTCAGTGGAAGTATAATAGATGAGAACGACAAACTTCTAAGTGGTGTGAAAGTGTCCATAGGTCCAGACAGATCCACCATGACAGACACTTCCGGGAGTTTTCTTCTAATCGTACCATGGGGCAACTGCACCATCTCTGCCGAGAAGGATGGTTATGAAAAGGTAACAAGGTCGTTCTATCTTGATCCTGGTGAAAAGCTAGACCTTTCCCCCATAAAGTTATTGAAAAAAATTGTTCTTGGAAGTTTGATCGGGAGGGTCATTGATGAAGATGGCGATCCACTTCTCGGTGTTATTGTGAATACCCTTGATGGTGTGACCGATACAACCGACGAAAACGGTCGATTTTCCATGGATCTTTCTCCCGGGGAGCATCGTATTACCTTCAGCAGGGACCTTTTCGGCTCAAAGACCTTGATAGTAGTTATTACAGAAGATGAGACAACAGACTTGAATGAGATCGTCCTGAACAGCACAGATGAGGGGAAAGAGAAAAATTATGGCATAGACATGTTCCAGGTTCAGATCGGAATATTCGTCCTCATACTCATTATTGGATTGACATTCCTTCTACTTATCAAGAGAAGGAAAGGGAGCAATATGACAATAGAGGAGGAATGAACAGAAATTATCTTGAAAAGGAGACTAAAAGATGGATGATCGATGTCCTGAATGCGGCGAACTATTGACAGATCACAGAAAGTACCTCTACTGCTACAGATGTTCGAAGCAGTTCAAAAGGAAGGTCTTCAGAAAAGGGTTAAAAGAAGTCACGAACACATTGCAAGGAGATCAAAGAAAGGCCATGAAAAGGTGACCCGGGTCATTCCCTCTTCATGGAAGTTATCCTGTCATACATGCTGGTTGCGTCCTTTGGTTCCATCTCGAAGTGTTCCGAGATATCCATGATTATCTGATCCCTTCCCATACCATCATCTTTGCATTTCTCGATCCTGTTAATGATCGGTTCTATCAATGCTTCGTTAACAGATTCCACGTACAGGTCCTCGGCAAAATCCCCATCCATCCCGGAGGAGATCAACTCCTTGATTATTTCATCACGGGATATACCTCGTTCGATCAACGTGAGAATATGATCCACTGCAGGTCTGATGTAATAATCATAGCTGACATTTGTAAAAAGCTCCTCCGCATTCTCTCCGGACAGGCCGCTCTCTTTCAAAGGTCCGAGAATATCCTTCTTTTCCTTGCCTTCCGCAATCTCTTCGGCAACCTTCTTCATCAAGGGTTCGATCACAACGTCATAATGGGCATCCTTGTAGAATTTCTCGCCTAGTTCTCTATCCAGACCGTCTACCTCCAGGTCCGAGAGTATCTCTTCTTTTTCCGATCCCTGTTCCATCTTTTCCTTGATGTGATCAACAATTGGCAAGATATTCACATCATAGAAAGCTTCGGAGAATATATTATCTGCAGTTTCATCGTCAAGTCCTTTCCGGGTTAGAACTTTTATTATCTCCTGTTTTTCCTTCTGCTTGATTATCATCTCCCTAACTTCCACCATCAGCGGAGCAATGACAACCTGATAATGAACCTCATTCACAGCTTCGCGGGCGGTGAACTCCTCCATTCCTTTATCGATCAGTTCCCCGATCATCTTGTGTGTGTCCTTTCCCTCTTCTATCATATCTCTGATCTCGGTCTCCATCTCTTCAGTCAAGAATATTTCCTGCTCGTTCGAATTGGATCCAACCGCTTTACCATTCATCATGTTCACTTCCAAAATGAGGAGGGAGAATTGTAAACAAGCATCCCTTATTACTACTTCGCCAGGTTTACCCGGTTAGCATCCTTCAACTCCGCGATATGTGACGAGGATCAAGGACCCATTTGATCAACCTTATCAAGTAGTGGTTTGAGACCATTGTCAATGATGGAAATACCCATTTTCTTCATTTCATCCATCTTGATATCCTCGGCATCTAGGTCCATACTGCTTTTCAGCCATGGATCAACTATTTCAAAATCCTTGAAGAATGTTTCCAATTTTTCCTTTTCGTCCGTTATCCAGGGTTTCTTGATAAGATAATAGAGCTTCAAGGATCTCCTGAAAGTATGCCTCATGTTAGCGAGAACTTCTTTCAACGCCTCTTCTCGGGATATTCCCTTGAAAAAATGATATCTTGCATGGAACAGGTCCTCTCTCAAGGATTGTTCCGTTTGTGCCCTCAGATGTTCATGGTTAATGGATGAGAGACCTTTGAAAAGTGTTTTCCCATATACTACCTGGTAGGATATCATAATATTAAGGAAGGTCCGTGGAACAGAATCCGTCATCCCTTCGATCTCTTCCAGTTCGATTATCAACGGTGTCTTCATACAGCCGTTCGACACTTCTTCTATCTTCTTGTGAATTATCTCCAATACCGAAAGATCGACCCTGTCCAGAATAATGAGCAGATTGCAATCAGTTCCCTTTCCGAACTCCTTGTGGATGTCCTCCCCATAGACCACCGCAGAAACCACGGTCGAATCGATCATCCCATCCAGTTCCTTTGCGAGTTCTTCACCCTTCTCAATTACAAGCATGCCTATTCAACCCTGTTCTACCCATGAATATATCGGTGGCCAATTATAAAGGTTATCCCATGAATTCTTGGCTGAAAGATTTTACAGGGAAAAAACCTTATGAATATTATTTCAGTAACCTTTAAATCCCAAATCTGTTTAACCCTTTTCGTTCAGCAATTTCTTGGGCCCGTAGCTTAGCCAGGTAGAGCAGACGGCTCTTAACCGTAAGGTCAAGGGTTCGAACCCCTTCGGGCCCGCCACATCCTTTTCAACAATTATTTTTTCCTAGTGAAAAGGATATCCCGAATGGGTTGGGATCCAAACCTTGGTCATGGATATCCAATGGCTCCTGTTTCATCGGATGTCGATGTACGCTCAATAATAACGATCAGGATAATCGGGCTTGTGTCTATTCTTCCTTCTCGATATCGCGAAAATGGAGATTATCAATACGACCAGAAATACGATAATTGCTACTGCTACACCGATCGCTTTTATATTTCCAGATCCGAAAGGGTCGGCCCCCTGGTCAGAGACATCCTCAGAGAGAAGCGACCTGTCGACCTCCCAAGCACCGTAACCGGCATAATCCCTGGTGATCCTGACATTCAGCGAATCTTCGGTCGCGAAATTCTCAAGATCCGTGTATGCAACCTTCACAAACAGTTCGAAATCGGGATCTACACCTATGCTGATCAGAGATGAAATACTACCCCGTATGAGATAATTTGAGCCAATAACCTCCTGTTCCGATATCCAGAAAGACCCACCGTGATAGAGGGAAGTTGTCGCCAATACGGAAGTGGGTTCATAATCCTCCTCGGTCATGTCCAGATCATTTCCCATCTCGAGCGGAGGCTGCAGGTGACCTGAATCCCTATCCAGGAGATACAAGTATATGTTTGATATTCCTGAACCAGTTATTCCAAGATCCGGTACACCGTTCATCTTGATCTCGATGACAAGGTTATCTCCTTCTCTGGAGACCTCGACCCTTTTGATGTCTACCATTGGGTTCTGATCTATCTCGATACCGGAATGAGTTTCAAATGAGCTGTCCAATGTTGACCAGTATGTCAGATCATCTGCTGAAGCATCAGTGTAGGTCCTTTCACACTCTTCGAATGACCACAGCTGGTCTTCATCATCAACAGGTGGTTCGTATGGATCATCATCATCATCGACCGGTGAATCACCTGTTATCAATAAAGTGAAATCAAAT
>JAYEPK010000584.1:0-1606 GCA_034723935.1 Thermoplasmatota archaeon | reverse complement strand
CGATTGAGCAGGAGGTGGATCTGATCCTTGTGATCAGCAATCTTTCCGGACAGGCCAACAAAGCCCTGATCGAACATGTTGGGCGCATTGATCTTCTGATGAGCTCCGCTGCAAACGACGCATTTCGGGATATCTGGGGAGAAGATGTGGAGAGAAGGTTCGGAGCTCCTCAACTTCATCTGAAGATAGGTGAGACCCATCTCTACAATGCCTCGGTGCTGGGCCGCAGCGGAAGGAAACTCGGCAAGATCTGCTTAAAGGTGGATGGGAATCGAAGCATCAGCGAAGCGTCCTCTGAGATCATAGAAGTCGATGAGAGTATACCGAATGACGAGATGATTGATGCCATATTGTCTGAGTTCCACAAACAGGCGGAAGCGAGTCCGAGGTGATGGAAAGAGATATGGGTCGCGATCTTTTCGATTTTGATAGGTACACCGGAAAGGGCGTCAAGGTTGCCGTTGTAGATAGTGGGATTGATCCCTCTCATCCGGATATTGGAGGGATTGAGGGAGGGGTGAGGATCTCGCTGGACGACAAGGGAGAAATCATCCTGGGTCAGGACGGATCCGATGCTGTCGGTCATGGCACGGCCTGCGCCGGGATCATTCGCAAGAAGGCCCCCGGGGTTCGACTATACAGCGTCAGGATATTCGATGACGAGGCCCTGTCTGCGGAAGGAAAGGTTTTGGTGGAGGCGATCCGGTGGTGTGTGGACCACCGGATACATGTGATCAATCTGAGTTTAGGTGCCACTCGAAGGGAGCTTATTTCCCCTTTGAGGAGGGTCTGTGACTATGCACAGGAAAAGGGAGTGATGATTGTCTCCGCGGAGCATAACGAGGGAGTGGAGAGTTTTCCTGCATCTTTCCCCAATGTGTTTGGCGTAACTGCCGGTCAAGTCTATGAGAAACATGCCTACCTTTATAGAGAGAACCATGCCGTCGAATTTGTGGCCAGAGGGGATCCTCAGAGGGTCTGCTGGCTGAATCCAAGATATATCTTTATGGGTGGGACCAGCTTCGCTGCTCCTTATCTCTCCGCACTGATCGCCATGATCCTGGAGAAAACCCCTCAGGCTGATTTCAATCACATAAAGCAGATCCTGATTACGAACTGCTCCGAGGAGAAGGTCAGGCATTCCCATAGAGGCTGGAATGCGATGAGGAGGTCTCAGCACGGAGCCTGCTTTGCTGAGGCACCTTCAGACTCAGAGTCGAAAAAGCTCAATTGGATAAGAAAAGCAGCGATTTATCCTTTCAATAAGGAGATGCATGCCCTGGTTCGCTTTCGAGATCTTTTGAAGTTTGAAGTCGTAGGTGTGGGTGATCCGATAGGGAAGAGGCTCGTGGGTAGAGATGCCGGTGAGGCGATTGGTGCTGAGCCCTCGGGCATCATAATCACTCACAAGCTCGATCAGCTTCTTGAGGATGCGGATACACTGATCTTAGGTTATGTGGATCAGCTCAGCAGGATAGTAAGGCGGGATGTGCTCGGAGAGATTCTGGAGAAGGCGCTTGGCTTGGGAAAACATATCTATAGCCTTGCCCCAATTGATCGTTCGGCTTATGCTGAGGTCTTTGAGAAGGCAAGACAGCGGAGGGTA
>JAYEPK010000583.1:0-7417 GCA_034723935.1 Thermoplasmatota archaeon | reverse complement strand
GACATTTTTGATCCTGTCTTCCCTTCTCATAATGTCCAGGGTCTGAGCGGGAAGAGGACCGATCCCTACAAGGTCCCCCAGACAGTATATCCTGTCCGCCTCCTGTACCTGGTCGAGGACCGCTTCGAGGGCTAGCGGATTGGCATGTATGTCCGATATAACGGCTATTTCCATCTATCCGCCCCTTTTTCTCTTTCGGGATCGAGCAGCTTTCGACCTTTCGCTGATGCAGGTTCGGGTCTGCTGAACGATCGGACCTTGACCTCTTTCATGCCCCTTTCTCCCAGTGACCTTTCATCTCCCGGATCTGTTCTTTTTCTGAGATAAAGGAAGATCAGAGCAGCGGTGAGTGCCGTTATGGCCAATATCGTAAGGAGAGCGGTGGTTCCGATGCGAATGCCGCTCACCTTCACCTTCTGCTTGAACGTCGATGTGTCTCCATCGCCATCGGTCACTTTCAGGACCACCTCGTAAGTACCTCCGAAGGTATAATCGTGCTTGATCCCAGGATCGGAAGCTGTTATTTTCTCTCCATCGCCAAGATCCCAGGAATAGACCAGACCGGACAGGTCCCATTCATCATCGGTGGAAAGGGACGCGTCGAAGGCCACTTCTCCATTGCTTTCCTTCCACTCGAAAGCAGCGAAAGGAGCCCTGTTCGCCACCATGATCGAAAGATGGAAATGATCTGTTCCCCCGAAACCATCGGTAAGGGTAAGGTTCAATGCAAGAAGACCTGACATGGTGTACCTGTGAGCAACCTCATTCCCGAAAATTATCCGGTCATCTCCCATGTCCCATGAGAAATTGAGTATATCCCCCATATCCGGATCGTAAGATCCCATGGCCGGAACTGTTATCGTATCACCTTCGTTCAGATAAAGGGTGATCATGAATTCTCCGGAGAACTCGGCAGGTGAACCGTTCACCAGTATCCGGGACTTATCTATCTCTATGACCGGGTCCGAATTTTCTATCTGTATTATCCCTGTTTTTACAGATTCCAGACCCCAGAGGTCCATGACACGCATTGTGTACATTATATCTCCTTTGACCCTGTAGGCGTGGTGTACCATGTTCCCCGTTACCTT
This sequence comes from Thermoplasmatota archaeon, assembly GCA_034723935.1. Classification (GTDB taxonomy): domain Archaea; phylum Thermoplasmatota; class Penumbrarchaeia; order Penumbrarchaeales; family Penumbrarchaeaceae; genus JAYEPK01. The sequence continues at coordinate 6,326 of JAYEPK010000583.1, read as the reverse complement.
GTATCCATCCCCGAAGTCCCACTCGACAATATACGAATCACCTTCCGGATCTTGTCCCTTGTAACTGAAGGTCACATCCTCCCCCGCATGGGCATTTGGTGTTGAGATCCCGTGGTCCGTGCTGGGTGGACAGTTCACCCTTATCGATGATTGAAGTGCTGTCCATCCTTCCTCGGCATCGTGGACGATAAGCGAGATCGTGAAAAGACCTGACCCCTGGAAAACGTGTTCCACGATCGGGTCCGGACCAACCATGACCGTCCCGTCAGATATGTGGAGCTCGTACTCGATGATGGAGCCGTCCGGATCGAATGAGCTGGACATGTTGAAGGTCACAAGGTCGCCGGGACTGACCAGGCTGCCGGGTTCTATCTGGAGAGCCGGACGTGGTGCCATGTTCTGATAGAGATATGTAACGATCATTTTCGCAAGTTGGTCATTGGATGTTCGTGAGATCATCTCATCTGACAGGAGGGTTTCGTGACCGACAACGATCTTCCCATCGCCGTACCGGTCGGTAAAAAGAACAGCGTTCGGAGGGGTGGTATAATACACCGCGTTCTGTCCTTCGGATAGAAGAAAAGAACCGAAGCTTGTTCCCGTCAGGGAAGGAAGTGTGCTCGAAAGCTCGGACCCGGGGTTCACAGCATAGAAACCATTTACCTCTCCCGATTGTGAAGGGGCGATCCCAAGATCATGAAGGAGAAGGGACGCACTCTCTCTCTGCCCGCTGTTGGCCGGGTCCATCAGGAGAAGCATCTCTCCACCATTTTCGAGAAACTCGAGCAACTTCAAAATATCTGCTTCGGGATACTCGTTACAAGGTTCGATAAGGATGTAACCCTTGTAAAGCGAGAGATCATCCATCTGAGATGGGTCCATGTGTGTTTCCACTGCCATTCCAAGATCGAGGAACGCCCGGATCATTCCCTGATGGTCATCTATCGAGGACCTGGCACCATCCAGGTAGAAACGACCCCCGACACCCATTGTGGACGTCCAATTGTCCCCAATAGGATACCTGGCAGAGTTTCCAAGAACATCCTCCACGATCATCGAATAGGAAATTGCCCATCCAGGAGTGACACCTGTGGGAAGGCCCCAGTACTCTGCCCATCCGGTAAACTCGTTCATGCTTCGTCTGATGAGAGGTATGCTGTAAACACTACCGCCGCTCTCGTAATACTCGAGCCTTGGGACCTTTTCCGGGATCTCGGTCTGGATGCCTGTGCTGTCCCTGATGTAGAATGTGAGACCACCATTCTCCAGATCCACCTGTACCGTAACAGGAGGTTCATGGATGACCTCGGGAGGTTCCTCTTCATCCGAGAACCGGACCGTCATCATTCCGTCAGGAGGCAGGTCAACTGTCCCACCGTAGATGGATTCCACCCTGTAGCGGTATTCCAGAGAGCCTACATCGGGAAGCTGCAGGTTTCCGCTGAAATATCCCCCGGAACCGAGCATTGTCACATTGCTGAACCCTTCGGAGGTCTTGACCTCGACCCAGACCCGTGTGATCCCATCCGGGGTATCAGTCCTCAGAACAAATGGCAGCATCGAGGGTCTCGATCCTGTCCAGTTATGGGATTCGGCCCTCAGATCAAGTTCCCTGACATACAGCCTGACCAGATCATCCCATGGTGTAATATCAGCAAGGACCATTTCCGAATATGAGGGGGAATCCCATTTTTCGGGCATGTATATGCCGAGCAGTTTCGCATCATCGGAATGGCCAGCCCCTCCTCTGTGATAAAGATCGAACTCATCCTGAATATCAAGCACCTTGCTCGCCGAGATCTTCACCTTCTTGGGAACCCTAACATCATCCTGAAGGTATAGGGCGAACTGAAGTGCATCTATGTAACGGTCGTTTGAATTGATCCCATCAAGCCCGGAAGGTTTATCGACAGGGGCAATGATTGATTCGTAGAGGTCCCTGCTCTCGTATGCTGTATAGAAAAGCTCGGTCGAAAGGTCCCTCCAGGCGGGGATGAAGCTGTCCCTGAACTCGGGTAGATAGATAAGGGAGAGACTGATGTAATCCTTTCCACCGGGGCCGGTGTACTCATTATAGAACTCGTCTATCACCTGTTCGAGCCGGCTCTCAATGGATCCAGTACCTGAATGGACAATAGGGAGGCACCTGTCATACGGCCACCCATCCGGTGGGACGTAGTCGACCGAGCCCATGAAATATTCGGCATGGTCCATCAGCTCTGCCGCTGTCCCTACCATCCCCATTCTGCAAATATCAAGGGACACCACATCCACCGGTCTTCCTATGGTATTGTCCACGGCATTCCTGAAGGCCTGCCCCATCTGGTGAGTATTCATATGTTTATAACCGAGTGTGGAATCCTGGTCCCTGAGGAGACCTTTGACCGGTCCATCGCCGTGTCCCTCAAGGATGATCATGTAATGGTCCGCGGGATAGCTCGAAAGGCCCCACTCCAGGAACTCCCGGAGAACATCGGCATCGTTCATATCAAGCTCGCCTAGCTCCGGGTCATCCAATCTGGTCGATATGATCTCCTCGGTATCATCAGGTCCTATCAGATACCGCCTTGTATCCGTCCAGTCACCCTGTGAGGAGTCGAAGCCCTTGTTCCTGTCCACCTGGACGACGATGTTCACCCGGCCTTCGGATGCTGCCATTTCCATCTCGTTCAGATCGTCCAGTAGATAACCTTCAAGATCGTTGTCGGCGCTCATGTAGGATAGTATCGTCCATGTTTCCACTGCACGTTCCGGGGGTAGTTTCTCACTTGCAACAGGGAGCGAAGAGAATGATAGAAGAAGCAGGATGAACGCAAGCAGACAGCTGGACAATGGCCTCATAGTGATCGAACCCATATCACGTTCTTATATTATTATCCGTTCACTTACTGGATTTCGGGAATGTCCCAACGCATTTCAGATTTATTTCCGGTCATTCCTCTTCGAAAGGTCCCTTGACCTTCCCGGAACGCGATCCCTTTCCCGGACCTATCTTACCGGTGAGGAACAGAACCCCGACGATCACGACAACTGCGATCAGGGCAACAGCGGCAATGATGATCCAGAGGGAGTTGCTCTCTTCATCTTCCGGAGAGCTCCCCTTGTCGTTGGGGTCGGTCCCCTTCAGGAACTCATCGATGTTGTAGGCTCCATCCTCGTCGCTATCCACGAACGCATCACCAGGGTCCAGGGGGTTCAGTCCATTGTCCAGTTCCCACTGGTCCGGCATGCCGTCGCCATCATCATCCGTATCGGAATTATCGCCGATGCCGTCCCCATCCGTGTCGATCCACTCGTCCGGGTCGGTCGGGAACATATCGGAATTATCGCCGATGCCGTCCTTATCCATGTCGGACCACTCATCGGGATCATCAGGGAACAGGTCCTCGCTGTTGGGCACGCCGTCATTATCGGAGTCCGGTTCCCTCTCCGTGATGAAACCGAACTCCAGAGGAGAGGAAAGTACGTTCCTGCCGTGCCGATCCCTGAGGGATTGGGAGATCTCAACAGAATATCTGGAATAGTAGGTCAGGTTGGCGGGTATCAGCCTGACAATGGTGTCAGTCCTGCCGGAATCCGACCAGTTTCTGAGGTCCGTGAACTCCACCTCACAGGACAGAGCACCCGATATCTCATCCATGTTGTAGATGGATGCACTGAACGAGGAACTTTCGATCCCGATCCCGAAGGATATCTCGATAACGGTATCCAAAGGTACGTTCTCCGAATCGGGTGGGGGCAGTATCGCAGGCTCCCCGAGGGGCTGCATCATGGTAACTATGCTCCATGTGAGGTCCCGCCAGAGGATTAGCTCCCCTGTAATGTTCAGAACACCTTCTTCCAGAAGTAGTGTATAGTTCTCGTTGTAGTTGAGAGGGTTGGCAGGCCAGATCTCAATATCGGTGGTATTACCGACACCGGAGATGACACCAGGTATCGTTCCCGTTGAATTGAAGAAAACTACGCTCAGCGTTGTGATGTCCAGGAGAGATGGGAATGATACCAGGAATACCTGCTGAACCGCAACAGTATCATCCGGATCCGGTGATAGGGAGATACCAATGTCCTTCTCCGGAAGGGTTATGTTGAGGGTGAGGACCTCGCCGTCCTTGATGTCGACCTCAAGGGTCCTTGTTCTGTGCCTGTATTCCATGAACTTCAGGGAATACCCATCTCCGGCTGGTATCCCGGAGAAGACATACCTGCCGTCAGCTCCAGTGGCCACCTCGAAAGTGTGATCCGGACCGGAGAGGTTGACAGTGGCTCCTTCCAGCGGATGGGTGCCTGCTTCTATCCCCGATCTCACCACTCCCTGCAAGGTACCGCCGATCGGAAGTCGTTCGAGTTCGGTATTGATGTTCCAATCCTCATCAAGGTCCACATCATAGGACCTTGAGATATATCCCTCCCTCGAGAAGGAGAGGTCGAACCCTCTTCCGACGTAGCTTTCGATGGAATACATACCCTCATCATTCGTTATCGAGTATGATCCAGGGTCGAGAGAAGCATTGACGCCTTCCAGTGGAACCCCCTTGAGATCGGTAATGGTCCCATTCAGTGTTACCTTGTCCATCCTCGGTCCATCGGCAATAAATGGTCCTATGCTGTATTGGTCAGGACCTGACCTGACATGGAAACCATAGGTGATCGGGGACGGGATCATTTTCATCCCCTTGACCCTTGTCTTGAACTCGACATTGCCTGATTGATAGTTCGGTGTTGGCGAGGAGCGGGTCATGTTGTACTCGACATCATTGGCCGTTATGTAGATCCTGTCCGGAGGCAGGTTTGCATTCGAACCGTAGGCCACAGTGAAGAGAAAATCAGTTGTAACATATCCTTTGAACGGAGATATCCTCTCGTCCTTCAAAGATATGTTCACCCACGGACCAACATGATAGAGAGACATATTTGCAGGACTTGCGAACGGGTCGTCATATCCGGACACCTCTCCAAAGAAACGGTGCCTGTGATTTCCGATGGAAAGGGTCGTGTTGAACGTGTACTTCTTGCCATCCTCTGGAACATCATCCATGGGATCGTCCTCGACCATTGAATGGTTCTGACCGTCTATCTCGACCTTGATCGAATCAGGATATTTGTTGAACTTGTATTCCACATTGTAGGTGAATCTGGTCCCCGTGTCTCCTTTCAGCTCCGAAACGGACCCTGTCTCGAACTTGGGAGGGAACGGATAGTAATCCGACCAGACGGAAAAGGTATGCTGGACATGATCGTTGCTGTTGTTGATATCATCGGGGTAGATCACACTTGCATTGCATACGAACCTTCCCGGGGTCATACCGGTCCAGTTCTGATACGTGAATGTGATGTTCTCACCCGATGTCAGGTCCTTGATGACCCGGGGGAGGGTGGGCAGTACGACTATCCCATCATCCAGTGTCTTGATGATCATGGTCAGGTTTGCACTGTTCAAGCCCATGTCATCCCCGTCGTTGAATACTGTTACATTCACGTAAAGCCCGAGTTCCTTCTGATACCTGCCTCCGTTCTCCGGGACATTGATCACGACCCTGAGATCGGGACCTAGGCCTCGCGACTTCGTTATATCGGGTGCAGAGATCGCCAGGCCAATGGCGGGGAGCGAGAAAAGCAAGGCGCAAACCATCAGTACAACGTACCGGCCCATACGCTGAAATCTTTGAAGGCCTTATTTAATCTTTGCCTTCCCCTGTGCCGGTCCATTTCATCATGCGGTCCTTTCTGCATAGATCTTGAGAAGCTCGACAAGCGTATCAACAGCTGCTTCCATGGAAGATAGGGGGATATATTCCAACTTGGAATGGAAGTTCATTCCACCTGCGAACAGGTTCGGGGTCGGAAGTCCCTTGTAGGAGAGCATCGCCCCATCTGTCCCACCACGAATTCTCTCTTTTTTCGGTTCGATCCCTGCTCTCTTCACGGCTTCAACGGCGAAGTCGACCGCTCTTGTATCCTCGTCCAGTTTTATCTTCATGTTCCGGTAGGATTCCTTGATATCAAGATATATCTCCGCATCCGGATACCTTGACCTCTGCAGCTCTGCGATGTTCTCGAGTATCGCGACCTTCTCCCCCATCCCCTCCATCGTGAAGTCCCTGATAAGGAGCCTTACAACGGATCTTTCCACGGAACCTTCGATATGATGGGGGTGAATATACCCGGTCCGTCCCTCGGTGGTCTCCGGTGCTATCGTCGATGGGACCATGTCCACGATCTCGGATGCGATCCTGATTGAATTGACCAGTTTGTCCTTTGCATAGCCCGGATGGTAGTTCACACCCTTGATTGTGTAGGTTGCGCTCATTGCATTGAATGTCTCATCC
>JAYEPK010000582.1:0-1624 GCA_034723935.1 Thermoplasmatota archaeon | reverse complement strand
CTCTGGAGGGCTTCACCGTTCTTTATCAGGATACCAAGTTCTGCTGAGCGGCCGATACCGACCGTGACCGCAGTTGGAGTAGCGAGCCCCAGAGCGCAAGGACACGCGATCACCAGGATAGAGATAAGCGTGGTCAAAGAGAAGATAAGCTCTTCACCGGCTATCAGGTACCAGAATATAAAGGACAGAACCGCGATCGTCAGGATCGCCGGTATGAAATATGTCACGACCCTGTCGGCGACCTTCTGGATCTCGGGTTTCGATCCCTGCGCCTCCTCCACCAAACGAATGATCCGGGACAGCATGGTTCCTTTCCCCACCTGCGTTGCATTCACCTTGATGAACCCATTACCGTTCACGGTCCCGCCGATCACCACGGATCCATTTTCTTTGAAAACTGGTATGGGCTCACCAGTGATCATGGATTCGTCCACATGGGTCTCGCCCTCCACCAACTCTCCATCTACAGGGATGTTCCCACCCGGTTTCACGATCACCATGTCCCCGATCCGGACATCTTCGATATCGAGGGCCAATTCCTTTCCATCTCTGATGACCAAGGCTATCTTCGGTCTCAATCTCATCAATCTCTTGATAGCAAGGTTCGTTTTTCCCTTTGCCCGTGCTTCCAGGAACCTTCCGAGCGTTAGAAAACCTGCCAGCATCAGCACCGTATCGTAAAAAAGGAATTGTCGGTCTAGAACGATCCCGAAGGTCCCCAGCACACTTGCGGCATATGCTACTCCCATTCCCATCGAGTACATGACGTCCATGTTCAGGGACCTGTGCCTGAGAGACCGGAATGCAGCGGAGAAGATCGGGAAGCTTATAAAAAAGAATACTGGAGATGTAAATAATAACATAGAATACGCCATATCGAACGGGAATTTGACCCCAAGCTGCATTACTACCATAAGAGGGATCCCGATCCCCAAGCCGAGAGTGAACCTTGCTATCTTTCTTCTCTGGTCCGATCGATATCGATCCTCCTCGATCTTACTGGTGTCCTCATCATCCCTGCCAAGATATTGATAGCCCAGTTCCTCTATGGTCTTTTTCATCTCCTTTATCGAGACCAGATAAGGGTCATATTCAACCTTGGCCTTTTCCGTTCCAAGGATGACGTGGATGCCGATCACACCGTCGAGCTCCCCGATCGCTTTTTCTATCGCCTGGACACACACTGCACAGGTCATTCCCCCTATCTTGAGAGATACCCTTTCGTTGAGCACACCGTAACCGACATCCTTGATGGTGCTTTCGATCTTCGCTATGTTCGTAAGTGACGGGTCGTATCTGATCTTTGCTATCTCCCTGCCAAGGTCTACCTCAGCTTCATGGATGCCCTTTGCATCCTTGAGGGCATTTGCTATGGCCGTTGAACACATTACACAGGTCATTCCAGTGATCCTGATACTTGCATTTGCTCTTTTTTTCAATTCTTTCCAACCTTCGGATAGTACTTAACAAACAATGCGGGGTAATTGGCTGTTCCCCTTACATGGTACAATGGGTCTATTTCAGGTCCTTCAATGTTCCCAGGACCTCGTCGACATGACCTTTGACCTTTACCTTGTTCCATCCTCTCCTTATCTTTCCCTCGGGATCAATGAGGAAGGTGGAC
>JAYEPK010000581.1:0-7487 GCA_034723935.1 Thermoplasmatota archaeon | reverse complement strand
GGTCGGCCTTGTTCTTCTTGAAGACTCGATCGCCTGTCTTGCCTGCAAAATACAGGACCCGTTTCAGGAAGTTCAGGTTCCTCTGTGATATCAGATCGGGATGGAGATACAGCAAGGATTTGTTCTCACCAATGATGTAGTCATCACGGTTTATGGTTGATGCAATGGAGTTCTCTATTCTGGCCTGGGTGGTGATCCACGATCTTGGATCCCTGATCCTGTGATAGAAGCTCTTTCTCTTCGTTCTTCTGAGCTCCTTCTTGATCTTCTTGTTGCCCGCAAGCACGATAGCAGCTATCTTCTCCATCCTGACATCCATCCATTGGATATAGGAGAAGTATGCAATTATATTTATATTAAACAGAAGGGCGGGAGATACGAGAAACTTCGCAATTTCCGAAAAAGATTCCACACGATGGTCCCATGTCAGAAGTGCATGTGTGTCGGTATACCGTTAACTATTTCATGGACATGATTGCTTATTCCACTGGTCCAATGATAAAGATCGAAGCTGGCATCGGAAGGCGGAGTGCGGTCCTGTCGCTGATCGTTATGTTGTTGTTACTATCCTTTAACCTGCCCCATCGCGATATGGATCATCCGGGAGGATATTCGATATTGGATGAACAGGAGAAGATAAAGATCGAAACGACCAGAGGGTCCCTTGGCCTCGAATACATAGAGGGCCTGCAGTACATCGCCATAGGGCCAGACAGGTTCCGCGATGAACTTCAGCCCCTGATCGATTGGAAGACGCAAAAAGGTGTGAGGGCAAGGTTCTACCCACTTGATACCGAAGATGGGATCCTCGAGAACTACCAGGACAGGGATGTCCAGGCCGAGATCCGGAGCTTCATAGGGGACATGGTCGAGATCAACTCGATTAAATGGGTCCTCCTTGCGGGGGACGGAGAGATAATACCGACCCGGAAGACATTCACCAATGAGAACGCTGAAAACGGAGGAGATGATGAGAAAAATTACGTTCACTCCGATTTCTATTATGCAGGCACGGATGGTAGCTGGGACCGCAACGGGAACGAGGTCTATGGAGAGTACATGGAACAGGATTGGGAGGCAAATGTATACGTCGGACGATTCCCCGCATCTTCAGAGAACGATATGCAGATCATGGTCCGAAAACAACTCTCCTACGAGAAGAACCCCCCAAGGGGATCCTGGTCAGAATCTATGCTCCTTGCAGGTTCACTCATGGACACACCAAATGATCCTTATTACTTCCAATCCTACAAGGACAACGCCTACGAGCTCGTGCGGAACATTGAAAGCGATCTCCCGGACCATGTCACACCTTTCCATCTTGTCGATTATCCGAAACTGGAATACGGTGGATACAATCAGATGTTCGACACCCTGAACAGAAGTTCTTTCAAGGCTTTCTACGAGATGGGGCACTCGACCGTCTTGCTGGCCTGCCATGGGGATCCTTTCAACGGCAACTGCACGAATTACAAGGGAGATGGCGGGGGCAGATTGGATTATATCAGGGATTACGAGGATCACTTCACCTACGAGATGGCCGGGACCATTGAAAACGGTGAGAGACTCCCTCTTGTTTACATCTCCAGCTGTGGATCGACACCTTTCATGGAAAGTGATGATACGAACATGGAAAGGCTTCTGGGCAATCCCAATGGAGGGGCCATAGGTCTGATAGGGGCCACGGTCGAGACATACAGAGGAGAGTTCAGGCCGGACCCGGAGAACCCGGAGGAGAACTCATCCTATGGTAACTGGTGGCTGGCACAGGAGTTCTTCAGGCTCCTATATGAGGGACATACTCGACCCGGAGAAGCACTTTACATGCAAAAATGGAACTATATCACCCATGTTGAGAACGAATACAGCTACGACCCTGAATACTTCAAGATGTTCCACGTGGACAACCTTGCCTACAATCTACTTGGAGATCCGGAAGGGCCGATCTGGGTAGATACCCCCCAGATCATGGTAGCGGAATACCCGGATCCGTATGTGTATGACAATGGAACGATGGAAATAAGGGTATTCGGGGAGGACGGCGTCACACCCCTCCAGAACTCATTGGTCACCATAACATGCCGGAGAGATCCGGGAACATACCTGACCGGAAGGACCGATGCCCTCGGGACCGTGCAGATAGATATCATAAAGGAAGACCTCGAGCCCCTGACAATAACTATCACAAAAGACGGCTACATTCCGTGGACGAAGATTATCAAGGTCTATTCAAACATGAACATCGGCATCTCCAGTGTTCAGCTCATACCGGATGTTCCCACAGGGAACGAGGAGCTGTCCTTGTTGGTGGGAATATCAAATACGGGAAACCGGGACATCGGTGCCTTCAAGATATTCGTGAATTTAACAAACACGCCCGGTCTTGAGGATGAGTTTGCGGTGCTTGGTTTCAAGAACAATACCAGGATCATGAAGCCCCTGAACCTCTCCAGGAACAGACCCGAGTTCGGTATTAATCATCTTTCTATAAGGATCGAGATCTTTCCGATCGATTTGCACAGGGAGATAGTGGTGATCGAATCGGAATTCGATGATAACACCTGGGAATTGGATTTCAGGGCCAATCATCCTATCGAGGTCGCTGATTACTTTCCACCTCTCAAGATCAAAGAAGATAGTTCTCTTCGCGAGGACAGTGGATTTTTTAACCTGACAAGGTCCCATATTTTTGATTTCGATAACTATCCGGAGGAGATAAGGGTCTGGGCCGAGGTGATCTTCGGCGAGATAGATGTTGTGATCTCGGGAACCTTGGTGGATGTGATACCCGAACCCGACTGGAATGGTGAAGGGAGGATACAGATATTCGCCTCGGACGGTTCCTCGTCCGGGACCGGGTTCATCAATGTAGAGGTCACACCTCAACCTGACCCTCCCCAATTCGTCGAGTATCCAAAGAGCTTCAAGGCAAAAGAAAATGAAGAACTCACCTTCTATGTCATCATCAAGGACATCGATTCCGAGGAAATGAACCTGACCTCTGATAAAGATTGGGTCCACATCGAAAGATATGCTAATTCCTCGGCCTTCATCTTCAATATCACCACCATTCCCGCAGATGAGGATGTAGGAGATGTAATACTCCGCCTCGTTGCGATAGATGAAACGAACAGGACCGAGGAGATCCGTATAAATATCGATGTTGAACCCACGAACGATCCACCGGAGATCTCCTTGAACCAGAACCTGACATTCGAACAGGGGTCAAAGAACGACATCTTGATGTCCATCGAAGACCCTGATGGGTCTTCCGATTTCCTGATGAACATCTCGTGGAATTTCGGAACGGTCAAGACAACCTATTCCAATTTTACGCTAGAGATACCTGACGATGCACCACCCGGCACCTACGACCTGATCATCACCGTAGATGACGGATCTGGTGGGATAACAACCCTGGTCAAAAAGATCATCATCAAGGAAAAGAGGTCACAAACATCCTTCCTCTATATTGCAGTGATAATCATCATCATAATTACAATCCTGCTTATCTACGGGATCGCCATAAGAATGCAGGAGAACAAGCAGAGAAGGTTGCTTGATTCTGTTGGTACAAATGCCACACTCGAGGCAAAGGCTCTTTCCGAAAAGGATTTCAGGGGCGGATCCCGAAGAAGGAGAATGCATGACGATGGGATCCCGATGCCCCCGGTACCCGGTAATGTTGAGGGTGCCCTGATCAGGGAGGAGAAAAGGGAAGAGAAGAAAAGCCCCTCTTATAGAAGTTCATCCAGGGACATTGATCTGGATATAGATGATGTGATATCCGAGATGTTCCCGAAATGAAAGGGGGGGAGAGGCCCTATATCTGAACGGATCCTGGCTGGACCCTTTGTCATAATACTTAAATAACAAACCTGTATGTAGAGAAGCGTCCGAGGTAATATGATGGCTGTAAAACCGCTGAATGCCCTCAATCAAGCCATAACGAGCAGAGTGATAGTCGAGCTCAAGGCAGGCAGGGAATTCAGGGGAACTCTTGACGGGTATGATGTTCACATGAACCTTGTGCTCAGGGATGCCGAGGAGATGATTGGAGGCGAGGTAGTTTCCAAGGCCGAGGTAACCATCGTCAGGGGAGACAATGTGATCTACATATCGCCTTGATAGGAGGGCAAAAGATGTCAAAAGGAACTCCATCAATGGGAAAGAAGAACAAGACCCGGCATATCAGGTGCAGAAGGTGTGGGAAACATTCCTACCATATAAGGAAGAAAGCCTGTGCATCCTGTGGTTTTGGCGACACCGCCAAGACAAGGGAATATGCCTGGGCCAAGACCCACTGACCTTGAAAGAACATATTCTTACTGACCGGTCCCGCCTGTGGAGCTGAGGACCGCGCCCTTCCATTTTTTTTCAAGTGATCTTGAGAGGATAATTGTGGAGATAATGCTCCCGATCATTATCATGGCCATCCCGATAAATGATATCAGGTCCATTTCCTCCATCATCATCGATAGAATGGTAGCGAACATGAGCGGCCCCACCGCCAATGCGATGTACTTTATGAACACGGATGAATCGAACAGCATAGAATTCGTCCAGAGTCCTGTAAGATATGCTGTGACATAGCCCATGTACGGAACCATCACAAGGACCAATGGAAGAGACAGAAGAAGTCCTACCGGGTCCTTCATGATCGATCCGGCAATGAGCATGAAGAATACCGAAAGCGGCATCGATATCATCAGGTAAACCCGTATCTTGACACGTATCAGATCACTTGTCCTGATGGGGAGCGTCTGGTCATGATCAAGATGATCCATATTGGTGATGTGTGTGTAGATCGACATTGTGAAGAAGGAGACCATTACCGCAAGGAAGGGCATATTGAGGCTCAAGGGTGACCCTTCCATGCCTCCGACGATACCGACCAGGATCGTCATGACAAGCATCGGAAAGAACATCGAAAATGCCATCCTGATGTAGACCTTGCCCCTGATCAGGTTCATGAACTCCCTTGCCATCAATGCGGAATTCCTTCTATCCTTCGAAAACCCGAAGAACCTGCTGTACAAGTTCGAGTAACTTCCGGAGCTTCCCTTCCTGTATACCACATCAACCCCCTGAAAGAGCAGTATGCCCACAGATGCAAAGGATGCTGAAATGATGAGGGTCAAGAGCATCCAGGACCAGGACCCGGTCTCGATGGAAAGATAGCAGGGGATATAGGCACCCACCTCACCTGTTATCAGCTGGAGTGCGATCAAAGGGAGTACAGTTATCGGTATCACGAGAAGGAACAGACGATTCTTCCTTGCGACAGCAGAAGAGACGAGCAGGGACATCGACAGCCCCAGAAGGAATGAGGACCACTGGGATGATATTATGATGAGGAACCTCCCCGCCGGTATCGGGTCGATGATCGTTCCGAGCAGGAGACCGATGGAGGATGGGAGAAGGATCAGGAGGATGTAGAATATCAGATCATGAAGGAAGTACGAGAGGTACATCCTCCTGCCGTCCACTGGATGATATGTCGAGGATGCCGCAAGCATGTTCACCGGACCCAGAGATCTCTCGATGAACTCCTTTCCGAGGAAGGCCACACCTCCCATCGAGATCCCGAAGACAAAGAGGCCGGTCAATATGGAAAGATGTAGCTGGGCATATGTCATGGAATCCATGAAGAGGGACCTGAAAAGGTATCCGCCAAGCGATCCCAGAAGGACCATTTCAGGGAATATCAGAAGTGACAGCGCCGTCGAGAAGGACCTCCTGAGCCTGAGTTCCTCTTTAAGGAAGAGACCTATCATCCCCATCATTACCGCTTGAAAGGGGCGGTCGGTAGATAATCATTTACCCGGGATTATCAGGACCGATGCCCCTCTCGAGTAGAGGGAGCAGGTCCAGGATATGGTCGATGGTCGGAGATATGACAATATTTGTGGGAGGCTCACCCGCTGTCATGTACTGTCTGATGTACACCGGCCTCATACCTGCGTCCCTTGATCCTACGAAATCGACCCGATACCTGTCTCCGATATAGACGGACCTTTCAGGAACCACGTTGATCTTCTCCATTGGAACGGTGAATATCTCCTTCCACGGTTTCGAGTATCCCACCTCGCCTGAGATCACGATCTCATCGAATATGGAGGTGAGGGAGTCCCTGTCAAGGAACTTCCTGATAGCTTCCGGGTCCCCTGCGTTGGAAATGAGGCCAAGCTTGATATTGCACCCATTCTCGTTCCTTGCTGTCCTTATCATGTCAAGGACATATCTGGAGTCCCTGGGCGATCTAAGACATGTCGTGAAGGATTCCGAGTGTGTCGAACGTAGATCATCGATAGAGCCATCCATTTCGTAGCCCTGCTTTGACAGGACATCGATCAGTTTCCCGGACCGCCAGGCAACGGATGTCTCCCACCTTTCCCCGAGCATTCGCGAGTGTTCCTCCCTTACGACCTCCCTGTAGCTCTCCAGAAATGTGTTGAAAGGGACTCCATGGCCCTCCATTCCCGAGGACCAGTACCATTTCACAACGAACTCCATGGAATCCTTCGGAGTGAACGGGATCAGAGTATTGCCCAGATCAAAGAACACAGCATCCGTCCCTGGAAAAATCATCATGGCCCATCACGAGGTGTTATCATCTGGCCTTATTGAAATAGTTGGCAAGGTAGGTGAAAAGACCGCCGCCGATAATGATCGGCCAGGCCACCTCGGGTCTTCCGTACTGGGCCTCTATGATACCCCAGATGATTATTATCATGCCAATAGGAGTAACAAAATGATATCCCCATCTCATAAGATAGAACATCCTGGCAGCCGTTGAAATCTTTCTCCTCGGAACCGGAGGTGCCTTCACACTTGCCTTTGCAGTATGTCTCGGTGGAGCTCTCCTTACACCTGATCTTACCCTTTCCTGCATTTCATTCACCCTGAGATATCTTTCTGGAACGCGTATGGAGTTAAATATGATTGCGACGAAGTTCAAGGAGTGAGGCTTTGTCTCTGCATATTACCAGATCTTTATGTTCAAGAGGTACAAGGTGGTCTGAATGACCAATCCGGCAAGTCCGAGGATGATTGCCACAAGGCCCATTAACTGTGTCCTTTTGATCTCCAGTTTATGGGATCTCATAAAGGCAATTATGCCGAGGATCACACCTGCTTGACTGAAGATCGGGGATACCAAGCATATGAACGGTATGAGAGTAAAAAGCAATCCTGCTATTCCAAGACCCATTCCGATCCTTCCGATCCATTCGATTGAGTTGTTGCCTTTTTCCATTGAGATCCCTCACCAGTTGTAGGACACCACGTATGGGTTAAGAGGTGGAAGGGGATTATTTATTAAAAACCCTACCATTGATTTTAAGGAAAAATGGCCAATATGAAATTATTCAATAGAACCAGAACTTCACCATTATCGAACGGATCAGCAACATGATCGGACTCATATGAAAAATCATCTTCTCGGTATCTCTTTATGGTTCTTTACTTCAAGTTTGGACCTTGGC
>JAYEPK010000580.1:0-1640 GCA_034723935.1 Thermoplasmatota archaeon | reverse complement strand
GGATGATAAGCAACAACTACCTGACCATTAAAATGATTCTGGACCTCAAGGATGATGATCTCACATCGGAGATGATACTTGAAATACATGATAGTATGACAAGCGGTACACTCGAGAACGGAAGGTTCGAGGGCAGATACAGGGATAATAATGAGATCGTTGTGATGGACAACACTACGGGAGAAGTCGTTCACTGCCCTCCTGACCATGAGAGATTGTCTGAATTGATCCGGGACCTTTGCCTGTTCGTAAATACCCGGCATGATGGAAAGGAGGGCAGGGACTTCATCCACCCGATTATCAAGGCATCGATCATCCATTTCCTGATCGGTTATCTGCACCCCTTCGAGGACGGTAACGGAAGGTGTGCCAGAGCTCTGTTCTACTGGTTCATGCTCAAAAGTGATTACCGGCTGATGGAATACATGTCCATATCACGAACGATCAAGGCTTCACCTTCCGGGTATGCAAGAGCCTATCTCTTTTCGGAAAAGGACGAAAATGACATCGGGTATTTCATAATGTTCAAAACGCGGGTGATCGAAAAAGCCCTGGACGATCTGATATCTTACATCGAAAGGAATACAACCAGGAAAAATAACATTCCCTTCTCCACCGCCCTTGCAAAGTGTGGATTCAACAACAGACAGGCATACATACTTGAAAAAATGAAAGAGAACGAGAACAGAACGTTCACCATCAAAGAGGTCCGGAACATCTTCAATGTAGTTCATCAGACAGCAAGGACCGATCTTCAGGATCTTATCGATAGGAAATTGATCGAGAGGGAACAGGCAGGCAGAAGGTTCATCTATTTTACTTCCGGGAAGTTCAAGAAGAAACTGGAATGCTATTTGAACAAGTAATGGTCTGCCTGTTCAAGATGGGGAGCCGGAAATGGAGAATGTGAAGATAGACCGAAGGATAGGGATAGTGCTTCTTCTTCTTATCGTGCTCATGGTCCTGAACAATGTAGCCGGATTCGTGATATATCCTGCGATGAGAAACGGGAACTGGGACCTATCGGAATTCTTCATGAGGGAATATTACATCTCGCTTGGAATCTTTTTTCTGGGATTCTTAAGCAGGATAGTGATCGCCGTATGGCTGAATATGGAGGCAAAGAGGTTCGGAAGGAGTAGGCTTATCTGGACAGTGTTCGGTCTGATCTTCGGACTGATCGCAGCTATCCTGTTCTATATTATAGAGATATACAACGAGATCGTGCTTCTAAGGAAGAACGTGAAAAGAATTGGAAAATAGAATATTGAACTTTAACAGTATTTTCTTCATATGCTCCCTTCAGATCCGTTCTTTGCATCACATTCAAGTTTGATCTATTGTTTGCACATCATGGATGCTTGATAAACTGAACAGGCATGGAATAGGAGAATTTCTTTCCCGGGAGAAAAGAGAAATGGACAGGATCCGGTTTTGGACAGAATATTGACGTAACCGGCAGATGACGAAAACGGTAATCAGTCTCCGTTTTTCCTGATCTTCTTCCTCACCACTTTATATGTGATAGCCCCACCGATCATCAAGATGATGATGAAGGGAATAATAACGTAAGGTGTTGTGATCAAGGATCTGAACGACGTTTCAGTCTCAAATGTCACGGTTTGCTGGTCCTGTGCTCT
>JAYEPK010000579.1:0-1649 GCA_034723935.1 Thermoplasmatota archaeon | reverse complement strand
GAATAGAACCCGTCAATGACCCTCACGTAATCCTCGGCATCGGTAAAGAGGTTCTCTTCGGGTAGAAACTCCTGGATCCCGTCCCAGACATGTGAAATGGGATATGCGCCGCATGCGGCTCCCTCGAAGAGCGTGATGTTGGTCGATTCATGGGTCGAGTTGGATACAATGATATCGAGTCCCCGATACCATTTACTCAGGTCATCCACATATCCGTCGAGCTTGACACTGTCCTCGATCCCGAGACGCTTTATCAGCATCTTTATGGAATCCAGATATTCCTCATCAGCAGGTCTTCCGGCCAGTCTCAGGACCAGGTTGGGGTGCTTCTTCAGAGCCATGTGATGTGCAAGGACAAGGCTGTAGAGTCTTTTCCTCGGCTGGGCAATTGCGAGCAGACCGATCTGGAAGGTGCTTCCATGGTCGGAGAACTCGAAACCGGAGAGGTCAAGGTAGTTCCAGACCACCTTTGTCCTTCCCCGGAAGTTCTTTTTCACCACATCCTGCTCCAGGAACTTCTTCTCCATGGCCCTGCAGACGAATATGACCTCGTCAATCTTTGACCAGTCGACCTTGTTTACATAATAGTAGACCTCGTATCGATGAAGTCTCGTGATGACCTTGCATCTTTTCTTCTTCTTGGTCCCCTTCACCAGCAATCTGGAGGCCCATTCGAAGAAGGTGATATCAGCCCAGCGCTGTATCTGGTCGATCTTCCTCAGGTCCCTTGCGTGACCGATAACAAGTTTCTGTATATCCTTTCCGCTGGACACATTGCCGGTAAGCTGCGGAGGATCGTAGATCCGAACATCGAACCTTTTTTTCATTTCGGGTATGAAATCCTTGATGAAGTGGTCTGTGTCTATGATAAGCCCCAGCTTCTTCTTCCCGGCCATACTGCAGAAGGTGGGTCTGATGATATTTAGGTTTCTGTCAGTTCCTTTCTGAAACTCTTACTGAGCCGGTGGGTCATAGAATGATCTCCGTCTCCTTCATCAGCTCGAAGATGAAACGAACAAAGGGGCGCAGGTTTCCATCTTTCTGTCCCTTTTCAAGATGTTCATAGTATTCGAACCTCCTGATAGCAGGGATGTTCACCATCGGGTATCCATGCTTGTGGAGAATAAAGTTCAGAAGCAACCGGCCTACTCTGCCATTACCGTCAACGAACGGATGAACAGTTTCGAAACCCACATGGAAGTACGATGCAAGGACCAATGGGTGCACCTTTTCCCTGTTCCTTGTATACCAGGATAACAGCTCCTTCATATCCTTTGAAACATCTTCAGGTGCTGGCGGGATCCAGTCAACACCTCTGAGATATACCTGCAAACTTCGGTATCTTCCGATCTCACCATCAAGGTCTTCAGGTAGAGTGTCCCTGATGGCCAGTTCATGTAATTTCAAAATGAACTTTCTGGAGATATCTCCCTCGTAGCAGAGGAGATGATCAAAAGCTTCTTTATGGTTTATCACCTCGTTTATCTCCCGAAGCTCCTTTGATGACGGAGTGATCCTATCGAACAGCAGACCTGCGGTCTCCCGAAGGGTGAGCGTATTGCCTTCTATCTTGGTGGAGTCGGATGTGAAACGGGAAATGAACGTCTCATACCTGTTCTCCCCGGTAAGCTCTGGAAGTTTTCCATATC
>JAYEPK010000578.1:0-1654 GCA_034723935.1 Thermoplasmatota archaeon | reverse complement strand
AGATAAACTGCAGGGATGATGTGGGTGATGCCGGATACGCGATCCCGTACAATGTTGAGGCGGAGAAGGTGAAGTTCAAGAATGTCAATGCGAAATTCATCATTGCGATAGAGACCGGTGGTATGTTCGATCGGCTCGCCGAGAACGGGTTCGATGACAGCCACAAGGCGGTACTCGTTCATCTGAAGGGACAGCCGGCAAGGTCCACCAGGAGGTTCATAAAAAGGCTCCGGCAGTATTCGAAGCTGCCCGTTGTGATCTTCACCGACGGAGATCCATGGTCCTACAGGATCTATGCCTCTGTCGCTTACGGCGCCATCAAAACAGCCCACATCTCGGAATATCTGGCGACACCGGAATCGGTCTACCTTGGTGTTACTCCATCGGATATAGTCAATTACGATCTGCCCTCCGACAAACTGACGGACCAGGATATAAACGCCCTGAAATCCGAACTCACAGATCCCAGGTTCGCGAATAGTTACTGGAAACAGGAGATCAAACTGCAGCTCAAGTTGAAGAAGAAGTCCGAACAGCAGGCACTTGCGAAGTACGGTCTGGATTTCGTGACCGATACATACCTCCCCGAGAAGCTGTCGGAGATGAACATAATTTAATAATGATCATCTTCTAGGGTTTTCCATGAAAAGGCTCTCCATGATCGGTCTCGGCATTGCCGATGAGAGGTCCATACCCCTTCGGGGCCTGGACCATCTCAGGCAGTCCGATGTTGTCTTTGCGGAGCTCTATACCTCGATCCTGAAGGAAGGTTCGCTGGAGAGACTCGGGGAGATGGTCGGGAAGGAGATCCATCTTCTGGACAGGGAAGGGGTTGAAGAAGAGGAGCTTGTGATAAAGGCACTTCAGGAAAACGAAAAGGTCTGTTTTCTCACGGCTGGAGATCCTCTTACGGCCACTACCCACCAGGAGCTGAGGTTCGATGCCGTTGACAGGGGAGCCGAGGTCGAGATAATAAATTCAGCATCCATCTTCAACACCGCCGCCGGACTTGCAGGGCTCCAGCATTACAAATTCGGGAGAACGACGACGATAGCCTATCCGGAAGGAAACTACTTTCCGACATCACCTCTTGATATGATCATCGAGAACATGGAAAGGGGGATGCATACGCTCGTCCTGCTTGATATCAAGGCGGACCGGAAGAGGTACATGAGCGCTTCCGAAGCATGCGAATTGATACTGAAGATGGGTGGCATTTCCGGGAAGGAAACAGTAGGTCCCGGGACCATGGTTGTGGCTGTAATGAGGGCCGGGAGACCGGACTGGAAGGTTGTTTATGCAGAGATTGGGGAGCTTTCGAAGATGGATATGGGGGCCCCGCCCCACTGTTTGATGGTTCCGGGGAAGCTTCACTTTACAGAGGAAGAGGCTCTTGATCGGTTCAGGATATGAACACTATATCGGTTCGAGATATGTTATAGAATAAACATAGATCCATTCGCTGTAGTAACCTACTCCACCAACATCATCCCGCACATGGAGTTCAATCTTGTAGTATCCCTCCTCTAAAAAATCGGAGCCCGATCAAAAGCATGTCCCCATCATGTGACCCAGGGTCACGTCCCGTTGCGAAGCAATGGGACCGTTGGGTAATGAGATAGGGGGCTCAAGGGGGGGCTAATTATCTGGTAGG
>JAYEPK010000577.1:0-7595 GCA_034723935.1 Thermoplasmatota archaeon | reverse complement strand
TGGTAAACGAACGCTGTTGCATGTCAGGAAACCTCCGGATACAAGATCATCGAACCCATCCCCGTCAATATCTGCCGTTTCCATGAAATCTGAAGTGATATCTCTATCGAGACCAAAAGCACCTCTCGGTGTGTCAGGTATTCCATCATAGATCGGGATCAGATCCTTGCTGTGCGATCCCGCATCTAGCAGTGTCCAGTTGTAATCGAGATCATTGTTGGACGTGTTGACAACGATCTCCTTTGGCCATCCGTTCTTCTCTCCCCAGATGATGATGGAATTCCGTGTATACCATATTCCAGGTACGGAAACGACCATGTCCTGAAAACCATCATTGTTGTAATCCCCGGTCTCCATCTGGTTGCCAATACATGTCCAACCGTATGTATCCCTCCCGATAGGACCCGAGTAGTGAGCATCACCCATCACGATAAGGTCCGCTTCGTCCTCATCAAGATCGATCACTTCGGGAATGCCGGATCCATCACCAAAAAAGATGTAGATCCTTCCATCGCCTCTTATCCCTTGATTGCTGTGATCCTCGGCCGATGTGATGGCAATATCATTGATCCCATCACCGTTTACATCGCCGATATAGGAATAGGTACCCAATTTATGTCCCACACTATCAAATGTCTTGCCGTAGATAATGGAATCAGCGCCATCATATATGTCGACCTCACCGGAAAGTGATATGCCTCTGCCGGGGGTATCCATCGAAATTGCGGAAGCGATCATATTATCTTCCGAGTTCGAATGGATGGTATCAAAGGACAGGGACATTAATGATATCATGATCAACAGTACAAATATCTTTTTTTTGATTATATCTTTTACAATGGGGAGGAGACCACGGATATTCTTCTCGCCACTGTTTTTTTTCACACTATGTACTATGAAAGGTCTATTAAAAAATTTATGGTCACTGTTTGTATTGTGTTCTATCGCATTTTCAACAGGGAGTTCGTGATGAGGTCCGGATCCATGCAGTACTGATCCGATCGATACTGTTCCCTAATCCTTCTCGATCTTCTTGCAGTATTCCAGCATCAAAGGTTTCGATCCGGTTCCGCATCCGACAACGCTCTTGATACCCTTTTCAACAGATACATTCAATTCAACCACTTTCTTTTCTGGAATATGGTATATGTTCCCGGAGGTGGGATTTGGGCCGGTTGGAATAAAAACGGTGATGTAACCGTTCACGGGATGTCTGTCCGTAATGAAACCTGTCATCATTATATGGTCATTGAACGGCTTGCAGAGAACGACCTTGGAGAAAGGCACCTCCTCCTCTCCAGAGAAATGGAGAATGACCTCCTTCATCACTATGTAGCCTGGTATCTTCTTCAG
This sequence comes from Thermoplasmatota archaeon, assembly GCA_034723935.1. Classification (GTDB taxonomy): domain Archaea; phylum Thermoplasmatota; class Penumbrarchaeia; order Penumbrarchaeales; family Penumbrarchaeaceae; genus JAYEPK01. Next base: position 6,242 of record JAYEPK010000577.1, on the reverse strand, counting down.
GAAATTGTTCTCGACCTTCCTGTGAAAGAAATTACCCAATTTTGTCCTGATGACAAGACCGAATACGAAGCACAACAGGATGATTGTCGTAACTGCAATAATACCCGCAACGACAAGGTCCAGACCAGCAGCAGTGCCCAATGGGTCGGAGATCGGTCTAACTATTCCAAGAATGACACCGAACAGCCAGTAGAACACCCAGGCCATGAGGATCAACGGGAGCAGGACTCCCAGACCGCCGATCAGTGTGGTCCAAAGGAACTTCTGTAATCGTTTCATGAAGAGACCCCTACTTATTGTTCATATAAGAATATTGAGCCATATGATCATTTTGCCATTCAGATCTATAACAGGGTCAAAGGATCCTGACTTTTTTTGTAGTTTCCCTGATATGTAAAGTGCGTTCCTATTGATATACCTTTGAGAATTGGAAAGGGAGCTATGTAAATGACCATTGTGGGTTAAAGTGATGGAGATCCTTCATGTCACAACAACCCTAAAATAGACATAGCAGTATGGTCTGGATGGTAAGGATGGAGCATCCGGAACTTAACATGGAAATTGCAGGGATCGAATTCAGGAACCCACTGCTTCTCGCCTCGGGGATAGCTGACGAGACAGGATCGTCCATGGCACAGGCTGTTTTGAACGGTGCTGGCGGAGTTGTTACAAAATCTCTGAGCCTGGCCCCGAGAGAGGGTCACAGGAATCCCTGTATCGTGGACATGACCTTTGGTCTAATAAACGCCATGGGGCTCCCGAATCCCGGGATCGAGGAATATGCGAAGGAGATCCGCACCTTCAGGGAGGAGATCGATGCTCCCACACCGGTGATAGGATCCGTATTCGGGTCAACGATCGATGAGTACGGACTTGCAGCGAAAGAGGTCCAGGGTATCGGAGTGGACGCGGTTGAGATAAATGGTTCCTGCCCCAATGCGAAAGGTCTGGGAATGCAGTTCGGCCAGGACCCTGCCGTTATCGATGAGCTTGTAAGAGAGGTCAAGGTAATGGTGGACATACCCGTCTTCTTCAAGCTGACTCCCGCAACCTCGAACATCGTGGATCTTGCAGTTGCCGCGCAGGATGCTGGTGCAGACGGCCTCGTTGCCGTGAACACCATGCCTGCCATGAAGATCGATATCAGGACCAGAAGATCCCATCTTACAAATGTTACAGGCGGATTGTCCGGACCTGCATTACGACCCATAGGAGTAAGATGTGTTCATCAACTAGCATCATCGGGTGAGATAGACATACCCATTATCGGTGTCGGCGGGATAATGAACCACGAAGATGCTCTGGAATACCTGATGGCAGGTGCCAGAGCGGTCCAGATAGGAACAGCCGTTACCTGGAGAGATCTGAAGCTCTTCGGGGAGATAGCATCGGACCTTGAAAGATTTCTAAAGAGCGAAGGGGTTTCCAGTATCACCGACCTTGTCGGTTCTGTGTTGGAGGTTAGCGGATGAGGAGACCCGGAAGCATGGAGGTCCTTGACGTGGAGGAGGTCCGTCAGGAATCCTCTGATATCTGGACCATCTTCGTTCGGGTCCGGAATTTCGAGAAATGGCAGGACCTCGTCCCGGGCCAGTTCGTGATGGTATGGATACCCGGTGTTGATGAGGTTCCGATGTCGGTATCCTATCTCGTTGATGGGGCGATCGGCATTACAGTTCAGAACATCGGCGAGGCGACCGATGCTCTCTGTTCACTTTCAAAAGGTGACAGGATAGGGATTCGCGGCCCGTACGGGAACGGTTTCTCCCTTGATGATGGTGTGGAGAGGGTCATTGGAGTATCCGGTGGTGTCGGGGGAGCTTCCACGATACTTCCCATGGAATGGGCTGGAAAATTTGGCATGGAGACGGTAAACCTTGTAGGATCAAGGAATGCTTCTTTGCTGCTCTTCAAGGAGAGATTGGAAAAAAGGGCACGTTTCTCCACCGATGACGGATCGTTCGGATATCACGGTTTCGTCACTGACCTTTTGGAAGAGGAGCTGGAACACCTTTCCCCGCTGGACAGGGATAGGACCATGATATTTACCTGCGGGCCCGAGGTTATGATGGCCTCCGTTGCAAGGATACTTTCCGGGTACGGGGTCAAGGGACAGTTCTCCCTGGAGAGGTACATGAAATGCGGGATAGGTGTCTGCGATTCCTGTTCAATGTCCGGAAAGAGAGTATGCATGGACGGGCCTGTATTCTACCTGGACGATGTGCTGGAGATGTCTGAATTCGGAAATACACACCGGGACCGGTCAGGAAGGTCCGTTCCGCTGAAAGAATCCGTGAAATGAGGAGGTGTTACATATGGCAAAGAAGCTGGTAGCGTCATTCATTGTGTCCCTGATGGTCATACTGGTGTTCAATACAATGATGGTGGGATCACAGGAGACCAACGTTGTACGATCGGGAGAGCCTCTTCATCTGTATCTCAGGAGAAAACCGGTCCAGGACATGACATATCTTCATTTCTATCCCCCCGATAATGACTTGATCGGGAGCAACGTCTCTTACCGCGAGACCCTTCAGCAGAAGGGAAATGTCGGTGATTCGTTCCCTTTGATGTTCTATCCCCAGTCAAGGGAGAGCAATTTCCTTCAGTTCGAACCGAACTCATCGGTACAGTTCCATTATCATTTTGTGATATCTGCCCAGAATCCTCCACCCCCCATTGTTGAGGAGCCGGTCTACAGGGTGAAGGTCCTGATCGAGTTGGACTACGAACATGACGGCAAGTACGACAGAGAACTCTCCTTTGAGATATCCGGTGTCACCGGAAAAGGCCCGGAGATAAAGGAAGGGAACGTTCAGTTCAATATCGGATCCCTTGAGAGGTTCGAGGGGGAGACGGGTGGAAGGGTAAGGGTGAACATCTCACGTCAGGACAACCTTGGTTCCGTGGTCACGATCTACTGCGGAACGGACGGATACAATTCCTATTTTCAGCTCCCCTATTCGAAATACAAATACCTTGGTGGGTCCGACGATCCTTCTGTGGATCTTTACATAGTTATCGGGATCATTTTCTTCGTCGGAGTGATCGTTGTTGTGTTCATGATATACAAGGATAGTGGAAAAAGGAAAGAGAAGGAGCCTGAGAAAAAGGGTCGGAGGAGGAAAAGGTAGATGGACCTGATAATGGATCTGAGATGTGGAATATCCGGCGATATGCTCCTTGGAGCCCTGCTCGAGTGGTATAGCGCGGAAAATGATGAGAACGAGTTCCTTTCCGCACTTTCCAGGGCTGCGTCGGTCCAGAGCGGGACCGAGGTATGGTCGAAGAAAGTGAAAAGGAACGGTCTGGAGACACGAAGGGTGTTCGTCCAGTGGGAGGCACTGGAGAGCTCGACCACTTCCGGGGAGAGTATGATCTCGTTCCTCGAGGATGGTGCCGATCTTCTCGGGATGAACGACCGGGTAAAGAAGCTTGCACGACGGATCCTCATGAACATACTTGAAGCGGAGGCATCGGTCCATAACGAGAAAGGCCCGATGGTCGTCCACCTTCACGAGGCTGGAACACCGGATACACTGGTCGATGTTCTGGGGATCGCTTACCTGTCAGACCGGCTTCAGGTGGATGGTTACTGGGTGAAAGCCACTCCTGTATCCCTTGGTGTTGGGGTCCAGAGAACGGCTCACGGTGTCTATGAGATACCGGTTCCTGCTGTGAGGCACATAATAAGGGGTCTTCCGGGTCGGTCAGGGCCAGTCGAGGGTGAATTGACAACACCTACAGGAATCGCAGCTGCAAGGGCGCTTGTTGATATTTGGCTAGATCATGATCTTTCTGGTGACAAGGGTGGGATACAGGGAACACTCGTTGGCTCCGGAGCCGGGGAGCGGGTATACGGGGAAGAGTTCTCGAATACACTTTTCATCTACGAGGGACTGAGTAAATGAAAAGAGCTGCAATGGTCCTTCTCGAGGGCAAGGAGATCGAGGCAAGCGTTGAAGATGATCTCATCCTCGTTGATGGTAAGGGATATCCTGTATCATCCGCTGCCCTAGTGAAGAGGAGAAAGGAGAAGACGTTCAAGGTCATCGTGACACTTGTTGTGATAATCCTTCTCGGATCGCTCACCTATCTTCTTTTCCAGTATCTTCTCGGAAGCGAGGACCAGAGCGAACCCTATCTGGAACTTGATGATACCAATGCTCTTGATATGAAGCTTAACCGGATCTATCCTTCATCTTCACTTTTTCTGGAGGGGGATGTCTTTATCGATCTGAGTGATGATGTGAAATATGATATGAAAGATGGAATGGATATCTTCACAGTTGAAGAGAACGTGACAGGTCATCTCTCGCTGAACATCATCTGGAGAGGTGATATTGACGATCTGATGATAAAAGGAATATCCGTACTGGAACTGGAGATCGATTCATCTTCCAGATATGTTCTGGGGTCCCTTTCCTTTCTGGTTCTGGATGATGTCAATGAGATAAAGGAAGAGGTGGGGTTTGGACTGGACAGGGAGCTGGTATCGAAGGGGAGGACCGGTTCCTCGACATATACTATTCGGATGGATAAAGGCGATATGGGATCGGCAAGGCTCGAGCAGAGTGGGGAGTACTCGAAGGACAGGGGCTGCCGGATCACGATCAATTTCCCGGACGGTATCGCCGAAGGGGAGCACGGTATCAAGGTGTCCTTCGGACCCGATTACTATCATAAGAATACGACATGGGACATGTTCATAGGTGCCATCGTCGGTCTTGTGACCTTGATGGTGGTTATCTTTGTGTTCTTCGATCTCACCAGAGAGGAGACTGCTCTCATCATTCGGACCGATGAGAAGGAGTTGGTGCTGTTCGGAAAGGAGAAGGACCTCTCCGCACTCAACTACGAGATCTCGAAGAAAACCATTTCCAGGATGAGGGAAGAGGAGAAAAGCGATGAGGATAGTGTTCAGAAAGAGTTCAAGATCGACCCGGAAGAGAAGAAGAGGATGAGGGAAGAGATGAAGAACCTTCCCGGAAGGCCAAACAGGATCATGATACAGCAGTGTCCCGAATGTGGGAGCAACGAGCTCTACTACGAATCGGGATTCTTGACCGGTTATGTCTACCACTGCAAGGACTGTGATTACATCGGCTCTTTCATAATCGAAAAGGAGCTCGATTTCGAGGATTGAAATGGATCCACCTGGTCCGCAGGAAGGAGGTCATCTTTTCCAGTTGTTTAATTCGGTATCACTAACTGTTTCCTGGATCTGGGGATCATGAGGATCTCATCGAAGACGGTATTGATGAAAGACCTCCATTCCGGTCGCCTCTTCTTTGGAATGTAATGATTTGTATTATTCATTACTGCAGTCCTGTCCTTCAGGAACACATCTCTCCTTTTTTCCAGGTCCTCAAGGAATTTACGAGGTGATCTCCCATCATCTCTCAGTTCCAGTCTCTTTTCTATGGCTAGAAGGATCGCATTCACGTCATTGTCCATTTTCAGGGAGAAAAAAAGATCGTAGATATCCTTGCCTTCCGTTCTATTCTCTATATCTCTCAGTTTTTGTGAAATGAGATCCTCCCGGGAATAGCCCGGAAGGATACATGGATCCTTCAACAGATATTGGGATTGGACCAGCATGGGTTCGATCCTCTTTGCCGAATGTGGTGTGGAGTTGGGGAGATAGAGATCGATCCTGACCCTGTCCTTTTCTCCGAACTCATTCATGTAATATGCATCGAACCTTGCGGTGAGATAATGCAATCTCGGCCCCTGGACGTCAAACCCGTTGATCTCTTTGAACTTTTCTTTTACAAGGTCAAGTTTCTCATTCAGGGTCATATCTCCGAAGATATCAAGGTCAATGTCTTCGGAAAACCTGAAATCCTCCTTGATGTGGATGCGGTGTTGCGCAGGGTTGCTTTACTGTTCTGTGGGAACAGATCATAGATCTCTTTCATGGTGATGATGTTCTTGCTGCCTATCAGTGACATGATCATCTGTTCAAGATGGGAGAGTGTGTATTTTTCATTCACATTATAACCATAATGATTATAATCAAAAAAAATTATACTATACAGTTGTTCTTGAGGTTTTGTGTATATCGCGGTCAAAGTTTTTTATGCAAACCATGATTCATATTCGTTTTTGCTCCAAACCTTTAGTACACTTTTCAGACAATGATGTACAGTCTTGTCATTAATGTATTTTTTACATGATGCTCTCACTTGTTGTGTGGTTTATGCTAACAGGTTAGCATTAAAGTGTTTTTTATGCTAATG
>JAYEPK010000576.1:5237-7603 GCA_034723935.1 Thermoplasmatota archaeon | reverse complement strand
TAATCCAGGGCCTAACATCGATCCTGGGCATCAACTACAGGATCTCACGGATCCTGACCGAGGACCTCGGTGTTCCAAAGGACAAGCTTATGGGAGATCTCACGGATAAAGAGGTCGAAAAGCTCATAGGACTCATAGAGGACATACCGAACAAGCTTCCATCCTGGCTCCTCAACAGACAGAGGGACCTGGATACCGGTGAGGACACACATGCCATATCCACAGAGCTTGACATGACCCAGAGGGATGATATCAACCTCCTGAGGAAGATCAGATGCTACAAGGGGATAAGGCACGATACCGGACAGAAGGTCCGCGGCCAGAGATCAAGGTCCAACGGTAGGACCGGAGCCACAGTTGGTGTTTCCAGGAAGAAGGTATCATCTTAAGGGGGTTGAAAAAATGGGAGATCCAAGAAAGCTCAGAAGAAGATACGATACACCATCGCATCCCTGGCAAGGAGAGCGTATCAAGGAAGAAAAGGAGCTCATGGTCAAATACGGGCTAAAGAACAAGAAGGAGGTCTGGAAGATCCAATCCTATCTGAGGAATCTCAGAGGACAGGCAAGGACGCTTCAGGCACTTATCAAGACCGAGAACAAACAGGCGATAAGTGAAGCAAACCTGCTCCTGAAGAGATGTTACAAGCTCAATCTTTTACCCGAAGGTTCACCCCTGGTGGACGTCCTGTCGATAGAGACCGAGGCCATCCTTTCAAGAAGGCTCCAATCAATTGTCTATACCAAGGGTCTTGCACAGACCCCAAAGCAGGCCAGGCAGATGATAAATCATGGTCATATCGTGATCAACGACAGAAGGACCACCATCCCCGGTCTTCTCGTCAAGAAGGGCGAGGAGAGTTTTATCGATTATGAACCGAACTCACCCTTTGCTTTCGAGGAGCATCCGATGAGACCAAAGTCCGGTTCCGGAGATGCCGTTCCCGAGGATCCGTCACAGGTTCCCGACAAGGTCAAGATCGATGCTCCTACCGGAGGTGAAAAGCAATGAGCGAAAAATGGGGTATCTGTCATATCTTTGCTTCTTACAACAATATACTCATCACCCTGACCGACCTTACCGGCGCAGAGACCATAGCAAAGTGCACCGGCGGGATGGTCGTCAAGGCGGCAAAGGACGAAGCATCACCCTTCGCAGCCATGAGGGCGGGTGAGAACATTGCTGACAAGGCTAGGGAAAAGGGAATAAGCAACATCCATATAAGGGTCAGGGCACCCGGCGGTAACGGTCCGAACTCCCCTGGTCCCGGCGCACAGGGTGTTATCAGATCACTTTCCAGGGCTGGACTCAGGATTGGCAGGATCGAAGACGTCACCCCTATCCCCCACGACGGCACCAAGCCCAAGGGTGGAAAAAGGGGAAGAAGGGTCTGAGAGGTGTTTTCAATGAAACTGGTTGTAAAGGAATTAACTGATACAAGATGCTCCTTCACTGTGGATGGTGTCCGTCCGGATATAGTAAATACCCTGAGAAGGACACTCGTTGCTGATGTTCCGAAGATGGCCATTGATGATGTTGAATTCCACATGGGGCCCATCAGGGACGAAGAAGGGAACGAATACGATTCCAACTCGGCCCTCTTCGATGAGATAATCGCTCACAGACTTGCCATGGTACCCATCCCAACAGACCTTGACCATTTCACATTCAGGGACAAATGCGAATGTGAGGGAGCAGGTTGCCCCCATTGTACAATTATCTATGTCCTGAACAAGAAAGGACCCTGCACGGTATACTCTGGTGACCTGCAACCACTAGGTGACATGTCCCTCAAGATCAAGCAGGAGCTCATACCACTTGTCAAGTTGAAGGAGAAACAGGCTCTTTTGATATATGCTACTGCGGTACTTGGACGGGGAAGGGACCATACAAAATGGCAGCCCGTCACAATTTGCGGTTACAAATACTATCCCGAGATAAATATCAAGAAGAACAGCTGTTATGATCCGGAAGCATGCGTTGCTTCCTGCCCCAAAGGAGTACTTGCAATAAAAAAGGGCAAGGTCATTGTTGCAGAACTTGAGAAGTGCGATCTCTGCATGAACTGTGTGGAGAACTGCGAATCAAAGGACGGGAGCGGGGAGCCAGTGATAGAGGTGAAAGGCAGGGAAGACAAATTTGTATTCACCTTCGAAACCGATGGATCCATTACTGCAAAGGCAGCTCTTCTGTATGCTCTCAATTTGCTATCAGACAAGTTCGAGGACATCAGAGAACAGGTCTCGGGACTTGATTGAATTAAAATAATGGTCATTGTTTCCAGTGACAGGTTAGAACCTACCTTCAAAGGTTCAGCATCCGCAACCACATAGTCCTCAGCCAGACCATATGAGAATTCGAGGGTA
>JAYEPK010000576.1:0-5137 GCA_034723935.1 Thermoplasmatota archaeon | reverse complement strand
GCTTAGCTTGGTCAATCTCGCAAAAACCAAATGGTTTTTGCTAAGGTTGAGAGTACAACTCTCAACCCGGTTCCCGTTGACCAACCTGAGATACCGAAAAAATGCGAGGGTAGCTTAGCTTGGTCAATCTCGCAAAAACCAAATGGTTTTTGCTAAGGTTGAGAGTACAACTCTCAACCCGGTTCCCGTTGACCAACCTGAGATACCGAAAAAATGCGAGGGTAGCTTAGCTTGGTCAACGGCGCTAGATTGAGGGTCTAGTCCTTAGTGGTTCCTGTGTTCAAATCACAGCCCTCGCACCATTTTTATCTTTTCAATAGACCATTTCTAAGTTGAAAAGATAAAAACCGGCAAAGTCACCAGATCAACAATTCTCATTAGACTTTGCCAGGTCTGGACATCCTAATACACAAACGATCCAATGATGTCCAGATCATTCTTCTCGTCAATTATTGTCGAATACACAACCTCTGACACTTATTAAAGCGTATTTAACATATAGACTCAAGCAGAATCGGTTCCTTCGGACTCCGATTCTGCGAGCATCTTCATTGGGTAAAGATCGGCAAGATGTCGTAGTTTTACCCAATGACGATATCACGAACTGAAAAGTTCATATTAATAAAGAAGGTATTTCTACATCTAGAAACCCTTTTCAACTTGTGATCTTCTTCCTTTTCTTCTTTGGTACAACTTCGATCTCCACCTCACCTTCTTCATATGATCCCATTTCAAGTATCTCATCCGGTTCTTCGATCTCCTCCAACTCATTCACTGTCTTACCAAGATCCAGGTCGAACTCGTCAAATTTCTCCTTCCTCTCCCTCTTTGGTCCACCCTTTGTGATGACTACCTTTGCAGGTCTGATCATCATGTCACCCATCTTGAAACCGAGGTTCTGGACCTTGATCACTGTTTCCGATGATCTCTCCTTATCCTCGACGGAAGCTATCGATTCATGCTCCCTGGGGTCAAAGGGTTCTTCCAGCGGGTCGAGCAAGGTCACACCGTTGTCCTCAAGCGACCGTATGATCCCCTTTCTTATCGAAATGAGACCCTTTCTGAGGTTCTTCACCTCCTTGATCTTATCCTCTTTTTGTGTCTCTTCCAGGGCCCTGTCAAGGTTGTCCAGGGTCTGTATAAGCTCCAGAAAAAGCGACTTCGTCCTTATCTTGACATTAAGCTCTATATCGTTCTTTGCTCTGCTCTTGTAGTTCTCAAGGTCCTTCAAGACCCTGTCCATCTTGACCTTGTATGCTATTGCAAGCTTTTCCTTCTGCTGATATGCATCCGAAAGGAGATTGTATTCCTTTTTCATCGTTTCGATCTTCCCGGAGAGTTTTATCACTTCCTCTTCGTAATCCTCCTCGAAGATGATATCGGAATGATCCGTATATTCCATGAGTTCTCTCAGAAGTCTCTTCAATCGTCTCTTGTCCTTATCACCCGCTCCGAATCCTTTTGTTTCTTCCACACAGTAAACACAAGCGGTCATGAGGTCATCAGGACCTAGCCTTTCACCCTTCTTTGAATTCTTCCTCGGTATGATGGCTACCTCTGGCCAGGGTACCATTTTCCCGCAAAGCCCACAGGTGAACTCGTCCCGTCTCCAGATATTTGCTTTCAGTTCATCATCGATAGTATCGAATATCATGTTCACTCCACTATTAGGATCCTGATTATTATCGATGACCTATCATATAAATACAACCCTGAAAAAAATAAGAATGTAACATAACAGATCCTTGTCAGTTCACAACAAAGAATTGAATATCCGATTTATATAACTGGGATTTAATAAAAAAAAATGCCCCCGAGAAAAGATCCCGGAGGCAAATACACGATCTAACAATATCACAACGTCTTCTTCTCACCGCAAAGAGGACACTCCACTGAAGATGCGCCGGACGGTACATCTATGGTCGAACCGCAAAGATCACAGGTCGTGGAGGTTAACTCGGAAGCAGACTCCTCACCGGAACCGGGAAGGGCAGCAGTCTCCATGAGCTTCTCGGGCGTCGGGATCGAACCAGGAGCAGATCTCACCGATTTACGCCTTACACGCCGAACAGGTGCATCCTTTTTCACCACGGGGGCTGGAACAGGCGCTGGGGCAGGCTCGGGAACAGACACAGGCTCTGAAGGAGCAGGAGCTTCCTGAGGCTCCTCCTTCACTGACTCAGAGGTCGGGGGAAGGTTCAAAGTTCCGGAAAGATCCTTGGCACGACGGAGAGGAGCTACCTGCTGAGCTGCTATCGGAGGCAGAGAAACACCCATCTCCTTTACCTGAGGAAGAAGAGGAGCACCTATACCAGTTAGGGTCTCGTAACGCTCCACTATACGACCCTCCTTGGCTATAGTACGTAGAACCTTCTCCTTCTCCATGGTTGAACGACGACGGAAAACAAGCATCGCAGAGATCAACACCAGAATGAAACCGATGATCACGAAAAGAACAAGAATGTTCCAGTAGGAATACATCCCTTCATTCTTATCATCGGCCCACACCAACTTGTTAAGAGGTTCCACATCAATGGAATCATCATAACCGTCACGATCAGAATCCTTCAAACGAGGATTTGTTCCAAGAATCTCCTCATCCAGATCCTTGAGACCGTCATTGTCATCATCATCATCCTCACCATCAAGAATACCATCCCCATCGGTATCAAGCTCATCAGGATGAACCTGAACATAGATGGATACCGAATCGGTCACCGTGAACTGGCCATCGGTAACATAAAGAGTTACTACATGAACACCACGACCAAGATCCCGGGCAGTATAAGGGAATACCTCATCAATACTTATCTGATCCTTGTTACCAAGCACCCAACGATAGCTGAGCTCATCAAGAAGATCAACATCACTGCTCCCACCGGCATTGAAAATGATCGTCTCGTTCGTCTTGAAAACAGAATCCATCTCTGGATAGGTTATCTCTGCCTTGGGAGGATTGTTCACAACAAGAGAAACGATGTTGATCACAAAATCTCTCGACAGGGTATATCCGTTCCCCGAAACATCCTTGGCACGCCACCTGATGTAGTTCGTTGAACCTGGCTGGAAAAGGATCGGGGAGATCGTCTCCGCATCAATATGATTACCATCCACCTTCAACTCAGCGGAGATCCAACCACCGTAATGGGTCAGACCATCACGCGAGATCGAATACTGGATCGAAGAAGCATCCACACCGGAGAGCTCATCGTCGATCTTCACTGAAGATGTCACGATATTTTCATCAAGAGCATCGGAAGATGGTGACGGATCAGAATATTCCAGAGCCTCGGTATCAACCCAGATACGACCGGGATTGTATATCGTGGCATTCTCATCATCAGAGGGAAGATAGGAAGTATAACCTACATTCCCCGCTTCATCAGATACACGGAACCAGGCGTAGTTGTTCTTGCCCTCCAAAAGGTTCGGAACCTTCACGGAAAGGGTATACGTCTTGTAAATGTCATCGATCACCTCATTTAGAACAAGGTAACGAGCATCCTTCCAGGTCGCTCCATCACGGGCACCCTCGGACATGGAGGTCGTCACAGCATACTCCAAACCAGGCAAATGAAGATGAGGACCATCCGGGTGACGGACGATATCAACAACTTCCACGATAACATCAACATCTACACTGTTGTGCCAGACCTCACCCAGGAAATTGGGCATGGAATTGCGGAACACGATCTCTCCAGTGTCCTTGACCAAGGTCGTCACAGCACGGGAACCATCATTCCCTACACGATCTACCGCCCAGACATACAATGTATAAACACCGTCACCTGCAAGCTCCAGCTCGATCAGGAACTCCTCGGTCTGGTTGAGGTCAAAGAAACCCTCCGGACCCTCAATCTGATACTTGTAATACTGGATACCTACCTGGGAATCAAAGGCCGGATCCCAGGTCGCCCAGACCTGAGCGTCATTGTCCCAGCGTCCTTCAGGGTCGGTTTCCATATCAGCATGGAACTTCAGGTTAGGAGGGGCCTCAGGACCATCAAAATCCAGATTGACATAAAAACCCGGAATGTTCGAGATATCTTCAAGCTTGTCTGTGAACAATGGATCAACTATCAGATGGACATTGAAGATAAACTTGCCAGAATCCACATTGGTCGGGATCTCGAAGAAGATATCCTTTCCCGCAGATGTGTGGTTCTCGAAGATCCTACCGTAATTATCCATCACACGAAGATAGAACTTATCGTTCAGGGGAGATACGGAGGTTCCTTCATAGACCACTCTAAGTCCTGAAGCCACAAGCGATGAACCACCGGATAGAGAATCTCCACGGGTTATCACATCCTCATCTCTCATAACAGTGACATCCTCATTATCAAAGGTCAGATCCATCTCAACGTGCAACCAATCCTTGTAGGTGATCTCATTGGAGGATCTCGCTGTTTTGACCGTCGCTGTTACATCAAATGGTGCCGGGGTAATGAAATCCATTGTGATGCTGAATGCGATGTAAACCTCTGCATTATGATATCCGTTCATTATGAATTCGGATCTATCATCATAGACAATGATCCCGCCTCCTATACCCTCATAGACAAAGAACGTATCATTGATCATGGAGTAACCGAACACATAGCTCAATCCCATGAATTCCGATTTCAGTTTGAACTCTATCATGATCTCCTGCGCTTCAACAACGGTCCAGGTATCGTTGTAACTCACTTTCAATGTGTATACACCATCACCTATCTGTCCATCGGCAGGTTCGTATCTGTTCCCACCGGCTTCAGGTGTCAGGATATCATAATTCTCCCCATCACCATCCAGGAGTTCAAACCCTGTAACATGCGTTTCGGATGGGGCAGACAGGAACATGAAAGCACATCCTGCATAGTAATTGTTGTTAGGTCTGTATCCATAAGCACCCATCAGGATGTCGGGATATCCGTCGATGTTGAAATCACCTGAGCCGAGAGAATTGCCGTAGTGATAGCCAAGGTAATCATACTGATTAGCTCCTTTGACCACCCAATCGGCATCGATCTTTGATTTCGAACTCCCCCAATCGGTCGTTCCGTAGAAAAGGTAGTTCGCCCCGGCGTAACCGTTATCTTGGTTAAAACCGCCGATCAGGTCATAGATGCCATCCTGATCGAAATCCTCCACATAG
>JAYEPK010000575.1:0-1668 GCA_034723935.1 Thermoplasmatota archaeon | reverse complement strand
ACCCTCCTGGTTACACGAGTACTGTAGGGATAGAACTGTACGGCAAAGTAGATGTTGAGATCCGGAACGGATCATTGGACAACTGCCATACAGGATACATGATGGCAAACACCTTACCCGACTCCAAAATGAACTTCACGAATATTGTTCTGCAAAATTCGAACACATCCATTGGAGACTCTTTTTCGTCAAGTGGAGAGGCCATATTCCGGAACTGCGACATGGACTCCATATGGAGGACCACTGATCTTAACGGTTCATTAAATCCGTTGAGAGTGGACTTCATAAACACAACATGGAACAGGTCGGCCCCAATGGGCCTCCATGAGGATGTTTATCTGAACATCAGCTGGTTCATGGATGTCAGGATCACAGATGGGAATGGCGAACCGATAGATTCAAGGTTCAGCCACAGGATATCAGGCTCAGGACCATTCGTCCATCTTGATTCTTCCACAGGGGTTTTCGAGAAGATACTGTTCAGGGACAGATCACTGCATGGTGAGGAGCCTCAGGTTACAACAACATGGGATTTCCAGTTCAGATCCAATGACGAACCAAGCATGTTCGAAACCATTTCAAACCACAACGTCAACGATTATTCTGAAATGAACGTCGAGATCAATTTCAAACCAACAAATGATCTTCCGATGACACTTGATCTAGTGGAGGACCAATGGTTCGAACTGAACCTCTATGACCACTTCGCGGACCGTGAGGATGAAGAGCTCGAGTTCGAGTTGGAAATGAGCGCGAATTTGAATGTTGTACAACCCGGCGGTTCCACATCCGGTGATATACGGATCAAGAATAAACAACCAGACTGGTACGGTACGGGATGGGTGAAGATCACAGGTACGGACAGTGGTGGAAAGACCACCATGGCCAATTCTACAGTCGAGGTCCATCCTGTAAACGATGCACCCATGTTCACGGAAGCCCTCCCGATGTTAACCATCAAGGAGGATTCATGGACCTACTTCAACTTCACTGGAAAGGTCGTGGATGTTGAGGGAACGGATGTAACATTATCTTTCTCCGAGGACCCTGATTATACAGTTGAATACAACGAGACCTTGATGAACCTCACCATATGGCCGGCAGAGAACTTCTTCGGGATGCTCGAGGTCGAGATCAATCTCTCCGACGGTGATGCATGGACGCACGATATGCTCATGATCAACGTCACTTCTGTCAATGATCTTCCTGAGATCGCAGTGATGATGGATAACATCACCGCAGAGATCGTGGAATATGCTCTGAATGAGACTACGAACATATCAGTTCACGAGATGGTCCTTGATGAGGATACTTCCATTGACCTCTGGATAGATGCTACCGATGTGGACTCGGAGAACCTCAGCTATTCTTTCGATGAAGAGGACCTGATGCATGGATCAATAGAGGTCGAGGTCAACCAGATAGAGGTGATCGTCAACGAGACATCGAATGAGACAGAGATGCAGAACATTATTGTCCCTATGAACTTTACCTACACACCGGATGCCAATGATGACAACGGTGATCTTGTGAAGTTCTTGGTATCCGATGGAGAAGGACAGACAGAAACATGGGTCTGGTTCCATGTCATGCCCGTCAACGATCCGATAGAGTTCACCGCTCCGGCAGAATGGAACGTGACCGTTGATATTGGAACCTTGTTCACCA
>JAYEPK010000574.1:0-1672 GCA_034723935.1 Thermoplasmatota archaeon | reverse complement strand
GTTCGACACAGAGATGTACGGGAATCTCAACACAGAGGTCCTGGAGGAATACCTGGATCACAAGAACAGGACCGCGAGCTTCGAGAGGTCACAGTTCAGCTGGAAGAAGCTCTTACTGGTAATTTTAGTGGTCGGACTCCCATTCACTCTGATATCACAGTATATTGCACTCAAGATCGGCCTGGTCACAGGCGGGGCCTTCTATGTGTCATACCTTCTCGGTATGGCGCTCAAGTGGAAACCCAGCCAGGTGAACATTGCTTCGGGTTCCGCAACGGCGACCGATCGGACGATTACAGGCTTCGTATTCACTTTCCCCGCTATCTATCTTCTGGCATATTCCAAGCAGTACGTTATGTCAAGCGGAGAGCCTCTGATCGACCCGATCATGCTCGGGAGCACGAACATCGTTCCGCTTGCCATGGTCACAAGCCTGTTCGCCTCTCTCATGGGAATGATGTACTTCATCATTTTCAGGAGACTCTGGCAGGTCGAAGATCCTCTCCCGACACCTGGATTCCAGGCATTTGTCAAACTCCTGGACATTTCCAATCATCTTTCCGGGGGAACGGCGGACCAGGCCAGGAGATCGATCTCTCTTGTGATGAAATCCGCAGGCGCAATGTTCGCCTTCGCATTCGTCAGGGATTTCCCTCTCATAAATTCGGGAGGCAGCAGGATCCCCATTCTTGACAGAGCAGCTTCCATTGTCGGGCTTGGCGGAATATACTCACACGGCAGGATCCACATCCCCTACTCCTGGTCCAAGTATACCCATCTCTCGTACGAGCTCATGGGTATAAACTTCGCAATAGGGTGGTTCCTGAAGCTCAGATCGTCCTTCATAGTCGCTGGCGGATCATTTGTATCATGGTTCTTCATCATACCGCTCGCCGTATGGCTCGATGTCCCCATATACATTCCATATCTGGAGAAGTTCGGTTCCTCCGGATATCTCTCAACACATGTACTGCCCATTGACACGACCACCCCTGGTGGTCTTGAGCTCTCAGAGTACATACCCTATCTGGCACCATCCTTCGGAGCTGCCCAGGGAATTGCCAAGATAATTGCCATCGGTGCGATACTTGGAGGTGGGACCACGGCCCTTGCAAAGATGCTCCCAACGTTCAAGACCGTCCTTGTTGACATTACAAAGACAAGGGGAGGGGAAAAGAAGGAATGGGTCCCGGGAAAAGGCTGGTATGAATGGCCAACACAGCATATCGGGATAGTCGTTCTGGTCGCATTCTTCACGATAGGAACAGCATTCTGGTTATTCGGCGGGTTTCCGCCACTCCCATCGTTCGTGTTCTCGGGACTGCTCGTTATCCTGACATTCATGCTAGGTGCCATCGCTGTCAAGATATCCGGAGAGGTGGGCACAACTCCGGTTTCAGGAACATCTTTCCTGACCCTTCTTCTGCTCTTTGGTGTATTCTCTCTGATACAGTTCCTGATGCCCAATTCCTTCGGGTCCACAGGTCAGATGGTCCTCATGGCCCTTGTGGGAACAACGGTCTTCGGATCGGCCATATCACTTTCTTCGGAGATCATGTGGGACTTCAAGGCAGGCCTGTATGCCGGAACAAGGCCCATGCATCTGATCAAGGGTGAATCCGTGGCGATCATCATAGGCACCCCCGCAGCAGCCATTGCAGCTGTGTTCTTC
>JAYEPK010000573.1:0-7661 GCA_034723935.1 Thermoplasmatota archaeon | reverse complement strand
GTCTCGAGAGCTTTCCGCGTGGCCTTCTCCGGCTCTTCCCTGTGGACCCAGGAGTTCTGATCCCGGAGGTTGACCATCTCGAAGAGATGCGGGTTCAGCCCAGCCTCCTTGAGAGTGTCCTGGAAGATCGGCTCGTGGGTCCTTGGTGTGCAGGATGCAACCACGATCCTGTTCAGACCGTGCTCTTGGATCCTCTCCTTGATACGTTCAAGTGAATCCGAAGAGCAGGTGAATGTCTCATCATCTGCGAAGTCCACGTAAGGGAGCTTCCTGGCGCTTTTTACGACCTTCTTCACATCGATCACGCCTCCGATGTTGATACCGCAGTGGCAGATGAACACCCCAATGCTGGGGAAATCGTTTACAACGGACCTCTCCCTGGGATAGTCCTTTATCCTGATCTCCGTTCCCCTTGCTTCCGATATCTCCCTGACAGCCTCGGCAGCCGCAGCAGATGCCTGTGTTACGCTCTCGGGAATGTCCTTGGGCTCTGTTACGGTTCCCGAAGCGTAAACACCGTTTCTACTCGTGGATATTTGTGAATATGGGTCGGTCTCGACGAAACCATACCCATTGAGATTGACATCGAGGGCCCCCGCAAGGTCTCCCAGGGAGTCGCAGGGTTGAAGACCGACCGATAGGACGACCATGTCGTAGTTCTCCTTTTTGACCTTCCCATTTTCATCGATGAACCGTACGGTAAGGTCCTTTGTCTCCCGGTCCTGCTCTATCCTCGGTATCCGCGACCTTCTGAAGACAACACCATACTCGTCCTTCGCTCTCTCATAGTATTTGTCGAAATCCTTACCGAAGGACCTCATATCCATGTAGTACAGATGTGTATCCAGTCCCGGAACATGCTCCTTTGCAATCACCGCTTCCTTTATGGAATACATGCAGCAGACGGATGAGCAGTAGGGGTTGTCACAGCTCTGGTCCCTGGAACCTACGCATTGGAGCCAGGCGATCTTCTCGGGCTGTTTCCCATCCGATATCCTCTTGACATGCCCTTTGTACGGTCCGGATGCCGAGAGCATCCTCTCGAACTGTATACTGGTGAGCACGTTGGGATATATGTTGTAGCCGTAGCTGCCCCCGTCGGGAGGGATATATTCCTCGAAACCCGGGGACATGATAACGGAACCCACCTCGATCTCCATTTCCTGGTCCTCTGCATCGTGCCTGAGAGCCCCCGGTTCGCACACCTTTTCGCAGAACTTACAGCTTCCATTGACAAAATAATTGCATGCATCCCGATCGATCATGGGGACGTTCGGTATCGCTTGTGGGAAGGGGATGTCAATGGCCCCACGTCCCGAAAGCCCCTCGTCGAAATCCCTGGTGTTCGGTATCGGTTCTCTGGAGCTGATATCCTTCAGGTCGATGCTGCCCGTCGGGCAAACAAAATCACAGGCGCCGCAGGTCAGACAGTGATCGGATACCTTGTCAAAGGGTGTTCCTATCTTTCTCTTGACACCTCTGCCTATGAAACCAAGCGTGCTGTTCCCGCAGTCCCTGCAGACATTTACGCACAGACCGCAGAGAATGCACTTGTCATCGACCTCCCTGTAGCTTTCGAACCTTGTCCCGGTAACACCGAGCTTTTCAGAAAACTCCTTCAGATCCCCGGATTCCGGACATCTGGCAAGGTAGAGTTCCAGCAACAGCTTCCTTGCGTTAAGGACGCGGTCCGATGCGGTCTTTATCTCCATTCCTTCGGATACCGGGAGACTGCAGGATGCGGTCAACCTGTTCCTTCCTCCCTGATCGACCTCCACGGTGCAGATCCTGCAGGCGCTGTAGGGAGGAATTGCAGGATGATAGCAGAGCGTCGGGATCTCGATATTGTTCCTCTTTGCAACCTGAAGAACGGTCTCTCCCTCCTCGCCTTCCATCTCCCTGCCGTCGATGGTGATCTTCACCATCAGACCACCTCCACTGCATCGAAATTGCATACCTGCTCGCACATCCCGCATTTGATGCATTTCTCTTGATCGATGACATGCGCTTTCTTGGCCTCTCCTGTGATGGCCTCGACAGGGCAGTTCCTCGCACAGAGGGTGCATCCGGTGCACTTCTTGTTATCTATGGAATATTTCGTAAGATTCTTGCAGACATGAGCAGGACACCTGTGTTCCTTGATATGGGCTTCATACTCTTCCCTGAAATATTTTATCGTTGTAAGTATCGGATTGGGAGCGGTCTGTCCCAGGGCACACAGCGATGTGTCCTTCATGACCTCTGCCAGCTGCTGCATGGTGTCGAGGTCCTTCATCTTCCCTTTTCCCTCGGTGATCCTCTTCAATATCAGGTACGTCTGCATGAGCCCTTCTCTGCAGGGGGCGCACTTGCCACAGGATTCGTCCATGAGGAACTCGACGAAATATTTGGCAATGTTCACCATGCAGGTCCTGTCGTCCATCACGATCATCCCGCCGGATCCCATCATGGCCCCGGCCTTGGTCAGGCTGTCGTAATCTATCTTCAGGTCAATGAGGCTCTCGGGGATGCATCCGCCTGATGGACCACCGGTCTGGACCGCCTTGAAATTGTTTCCGTCGGCGATCCCTCCGCCGATGTCGAATACCATCTCCCTGAGGGTGATCCCCATAGGAACCTCCACGAGACCGGTATTGATGGACTTGCCCACCAGCGAGAAGAGCATGGTTCCAGTGCTGGTCTTTGTTCCAACCTTTGAGTATTTCTCGGCTCCTATGTTCATGATGAGAGTTACATTGGCCCAGGACTTCACATTGTTTATATTAGTGGGTTTTCCCCAGAGACCGCTCTGGGCGGGGAACGGCGGTCTCGGTCTGGGCTCACCGCTCCTTCCCTCGATCGACGCCATGAGGGCGGTTTCCTCACCGCATACGAATGCTCCGGCTCCCTCGTATATCTTCAGGTCGAAGTCCATCTCTGACCCGAGTATGTTCTCACCAAGGAGCCCGTGTTCATGCATCTGGTCAAGGGCTTTCCTAAGCAGTTTGACAGCAAGAGGGTATTCCTTTCGAACGTAGATGAACCCCCTGGAGGCTCCGATGGCATAGGCCCCTATGAGCAGTCCCTCGAGCACGGAATGCGGATTCCCCTCCAGCAGGTTCCTGTCCATGAATGCTCCCGGATCTCCCTCGTCGGCGTTGCATATAATGTATTTCGGTTCCCCTTTTGCTTTCCTTGCGAACTGCCATTTCATTCCCGTCGAGAACCCGGCCCCGCCCCTTCCCCTTAGCCCCGATGTCTTGATCTCCATGATGACATCATCGGGGGTCAGCTCCAGAGCTTTCAGGAATCCTTTGTAACCTCCCACGGAGAAGTAATCCTCTATACTCTCCGGGTTAACCTTTTCGGTGTTCCCGGTAATGGTCCGTTCCTGCTTTTTGTAAAAAGGAAGCTCTTCCAGTATCGAGACGCCCTTTCCCGTTTCGGGATCCTTGAAGAGGAGCCTGTCGATCACTTTCCCTTTTTTCACGGTCTGTTCGATGATCTCCGGGACATCCTTCGGATCGAGTCCTGGATAAAGTATCCTCTCGGGAAGGATCAGCAGCATTGGCTCCTGGGAGCAGTATCCGATGCACCCCGTTGCCCTTACTTCAACCTCCTTCAGGCCGCCTTTGGCGATCCCTTCCTTTACGGCTTTCAGGATATCGTCGGAACCCCTGGCCTTGCCGCAGGTGCCGCCGGGAACTATGATGGTCCGTCCCTTCTTCATTGAACGTCCCTTGGAGAGCTTGGCTATCAGTTTCTTCAGCTCTTCGGTGGATGTGAACTTCCCGGTCATTCCTTCACCTCCGTGGGTGGGGGGATCGGTTCTGCATTTCCTGAGAGAAAATCCTCCAACAGCTCCCCGAACGATCCAGGCTTCAGCATGTGGTACTCCTCGTCAAGTACAACAACGGGACCAAGAGCGCATGTTCCGAGACAGTTCACGGTCTCCAGTGTGAACATACCGTCCTTCGTGGTCTCTCCCGGTTCGATATTCAAATGCCTCCGGATCTCATCGAGAACCTTCGGCGCACCACGGACATGGCATGCGGTTCCCATGCAGACCTTTATCGTGTGCTCCCCTCTTGGGGTCAAAGAAAATGCAGTGTAGAAAGTAGCGACATTGTAGACCTGGGCAAGGGGAACATCAAGCTCCTGGGAAACATATCTCAATATCTGTTCAGGGAGGTAGTTGAACTCCTCGTTCACCTCTTCCAGGATAGGGATCAATGAGGAGCTATCCTTTGCATGCTCTGCAAGAACGGCGTCCACTTTTTCTATCTCGTTCTCATCCATATTCTCCCTTGCATCCTTTTCCTCGGGGAGCTGGGGTATGTACCGGACAGGGCAGTTCTCGACACATTCTCCGCAGCCATTGCACAGGGTCTCATCCACCGATCTTGCCCTTCTGTTCAGGGTGACCTTGAAATTCCCGCTCTCTCCCTCCAGCCTCTTCACCTCTGTGGCCGTAAGGATCTCTATGTTCGGATGCCTGCTGGTCGCAACGAGCTTCGGAGCAAGTATGCACATGGAGCAGTCGTTGGTGGGGAAGGTCTTGTCCAGTTGGGGCATCGTACCTCCGATGGATTGTTTATCATCCACAAGATATACCTTGAAACCGGAATCCGCAAGGTCCAGTGATGATTGGATACCGGAGATCCCTCCCCCTATCACAAGTACGGATCCCCTCTTTTTCGTCCCCTGCCTCATGATCTCCTCCTCTCCTGATATCGCCATCTCAGACCACCTCGTCGATCATTCTTACAAGCTGCTGTTTTGTGTAGTTCTTGTGGGTGCATGCGTTGGATGGGCAGGCAGAGACGCAGGCCCCGCAGCCCGCGCATAGTGCTTCGTCCACCTCTGCGATCCCCGTAACTTCGTTGATGTTCCTGGCTGAATAGGCGCATACCTCGACGCAGATACCGCATCCGACACAGATCTCGGGGTCCACCCAGGCGATCAGCGGCTCGTTCTCCAGTTCGTCCTTGGACAGTATGGTGAACGCCCTTGACGCTGCGCCGGAGGCCTGGGAGACGGTGTCCGAGATATCCTTCGGTCCCTGTGCACACCCGGCTATGAAAATTCCGTTCACGAAGGTGTCCATGGGTCTGAGCTTTGGATGAGCTTCGAGTAGAAATCCATCTCCGCTTCGTGAAAGATTCAAGGTCCTTGCAAGTTCTTCCGCATCATTTCTGGGAACAAGGGCCGGGACCAGGACCACCATGTCCGTGTTGATCTCGAAGAGCTTGTTCGTGGTCGTGTCGAATACATCGATCGTGGCTCCTTCCTTCTTCACCCGGACCTCGGAAGGCCTCCCGCGGAAGAAATTGGTCTTTTTTCCTCGTATCTTCCTGTAGAACTCCTCGTAACCTTTGCCAAACGATCTGATATCCGTGTAGCAGATATTTATCTCAACTTCCTCTCCCATCTTTTCTCTGAGAAGGTAGACATGCTTCAATGCGGTCATGCAGCCGACCCTGCAGCACCATGAACACTCCGTCTCATCTCTGGAACCAACACAGAGGATGAACGTTATCGATCCCGGCTCCTTTCCGGATGAGGGCAGAAGTATCTCTCCGGTCGTTGGGCCCGAGGAGCTGATCAGCCTTTCAAGCTGAAGGGTGGTGATCACATCGGGGGATCTGGAATATCCGTATTCATACATCTTCTCGAGGTCCATCAGATCATAACCGGTGGTAACGACTATCGCTCCCACGTTCAGTTCCACCATTTCATCCTTCTGATCGAAATCAATGGCCCCCGGATCACAAGCCTTAACACATAAAGGTCCGTCACCACACTTTCCGAATTTCAGCATCAGGCAGCTGTTGGGATCGATCGTGGCCTTGAGTGGAACGGCCTGGGGGAATGAGATGTAGCATGCGGACCTCTTCCCCATTCCAAGGTTGAAATCGTCAAAAACATGCCCCTTCAACCTGCAGGCAGAGGCACACTCATTGCATCCGGTGCACTTGTCCAGGTCCACATATCTGGCCTTTTTCTTGACCATTATTTTGTAGTTTCCGACGCTTCCTTCCACTGCTTCGACCTCGGAGTAGGTCATCATTTCTACGTTCGGGTGATGGGAGACCTCCATCATCTTCGGAGTGAGGATACATGATGAGCAGTCAAGTGTCGGGAAGGTCTTGTCCAGCTGCGCCATCTTGCCGCCAATGGTCGGCTCCTTCTCGATCAGGTAGACCTTGAATCCGCTGTCAGCAATATCCAGTGCGGACTGTATGCCGGCGATCCCTGCACCGATCACAACAGCTTCCTGGATAACTGGGGTCTTGGAAGATTCAAGCGGTTCAAGAAGAGATGCTTTTGAAACAGAGCTCCTGACGAGGGCCTTTGCCTTCTTCGTGGCCTCACCACGGTCCTCATGGGCCCACGAGCACTGTTCCCTTATGTTCGTGATCTCAACGGTGAACGGGTTCAGTCCGCCGTCCTTTGCAACTCCTCTGAAGGTGTGTTCATGCATCCTCGGGGAGCAGCTTGCGACAACGATCCCGTCCAGGTCATGCTCTTTTATCGATTCTTTGATAAGCTTTGCACCTGTGTCCGAGCACATGTACTTGTAATCCCTGGCAACCACAACGCCAGGGAGCTTCGAGGCGTACTCCGCAACGTCCTTGACATCCACTTTGGAAGCTATGTTCAGGCCGCAATGGCAAACGAAAACACCAAGCCTGTTCAAGCTTCCACCTCCTCCATATCCTCGAACAGTTCGTCCACCGGACTTAAGTTCAATTCCAGACCGAGTTCTTCCTGCCCCATTCCGAAAGCAAGTCCAACTAGTTGTGTGAGGTACAATACAGGGACGTTCAGCTTCGCGCCGACGGTCTCTCCCGCTTTCTTCTGCTTTGAATCATACATTTTATGGCACCAGGGGCATGCAAGTACCATGCCGTCGAACTCCTGTTCCTGTATCGCTTTCAGCTTCTGTCCGGTCTTTGTCAGTGAGGTCTCGGGATGCACGGGGAGGAGTGGACCACCACAGCAGTCGAGCTTTTCCGGATAGTCATCGGACCGGATCCCCAGAGCTTCCAGTATATTTTCCATCTTCTGTGGGTTCTCGGAGTCAACGGGTCTTCCCAGCTCGCTCGGTCTGATGATATGGCATCCGTAATGTGTTGCGAGGTTCCGATCTCTCAGTTTCCGGGTTTGCCTCTCTTTGATCTTCTCAAGTCCCACAATGTCGTGAAGCAGGTCGATCGTGTGGAAGATCTTGACCGATCCGTTGTAATCCAGCCCTTCACCGGACAGCTTCTCGTTCAACCTTTTTGCCATCTCCGGATTGTCCTTGAATACCCTGTTCGCCTCGCTCAGGGCAAGGTGGCACATCGGGCAGGGCACTATCAGATCAACACCTGTCTTTTTCGCAATGGCCAGGTTCCTGGTCGATAGAGTGAGCGTCATCATCTGATTGATGCTTTTCAGAGGTTCACCACAGCAGGAAAGGTCCTCGATGTCAACGAGTTCGATACCCAGCTCCGGTAGAACAGCTCTGAGAGATATCTCATATCCATACTGTTCCGTCGGCATCAGGCATCCGGGATATAATCCGAGTTTCATCTGCTTCTCTCCTCTCAAATCTTCTCCATTGCTACGGACATTATCGTCGTCTGAAACTTTGCAGGGTCCTTTGGTTTGGATACCTGCGGTAGTCCGAGATCCTC
>JAYEPK010000572.1:0-1683 GCA_034723935.1 Thermoplasmatota archaeon | reverse complement strand
CTACAGGAAATGAGAGGGGCAGATGGAACCGGGAAGGATGGGAGATCGCAATACAAAGCAGTATCAGATCTAGTACAAAGCAAAATACCGATCCGAATGCAGACAGACCTCTCATTCAGCGTTTGTACTACAACACTTAAAAAGGAAACCGACCCTGAATTCCATCAAGAGGCAATTTCATGATGAAATTGAAACGAATAATGGGTTATTCCATGCCGTTCATCCTTGGTTTCATATTGCTTTTCCAGATCCCAATTGAGGCCGATGGTGACGGATGCTACATTCCAGTGGGGGATTTCCATGTTTACGAACCGGGACAGAACGCGCTCATCTGCTGGAACGGTACAGTAGAGAGGATGTACCTTTCAGTGAACATCTGGGGCAACGGAGAATCCCAGGGCGTTCACTTCGTCCCGTTCCCATCCGAGCCAAAGGTTTCCCTGGGCAATGCTTCGATGTTCGAGAACCTAACAGATGTTTTCGAGGGCAGATTGAGATACAACTGGAACTGGGATCCTGAATATCCAAACCCCGCAACAGATTCAACAGGCCATGCAAATGGCCCACCATCCGATGGAATATCGATCATCCTCGAAGATACGCTGGGCATACATGATGTGGTGGTGATCAAGGTCAAGTCGATTGAGGACCTGAAAGAGAGCATCAACCAATTCCTTGCCAGGATAGGAATGGGGATCGAATACTGGCCGGAGGAGCTTGAAACTGTCATTGAGAGGTATGTTTCAAGAGGCTTTCCATACTTTGCTCTGGACAGGTTCCCCATTACAAGGGAAATGAACTCGATCGACCCACTCATCTACGAGTTCAGGACCGATGAACCGGTATTCCCACTTGAGATATCATCAATTCTCAACGGAACAAGCAAGATACAGCTGGGACTGATGGTCCCGGATGATATTCCCCTGGACCTTTCCGGTACCGGACCGATAGAGTTCGAATCCGAAGGTCATCTCACATCTGTTGATATTAACGAGATCGATGCGGACCTTGCATCGATGTTCGACAGTGGATGCCATGCCATTTACTTTAATGGACGAGTGGACCTCCAGGAATTATCGGGGGATTTCATGATCAAAAGGAACCTGAGGGCCGACTGGATGACCACATTCAGCAGTTATGAGAGCTTCAGCGGGATAAATGAAGAAGGTGAAAGATATCACAGGATATTGACCTCGAAAGGCTTCTGGTATGACGGGACGGCAGAACTGAGATACATCGATGCTTCCAACGGGAACACCATCTGGACTACGGATGGCATTGTAACATCAACCGATACCACCGGCTGGAGAGATATCTATCTTACAGACCTCGATAACGATAATATCGAGGAGATATTCGTAAAGGACTACAATCAAATATCAACTTTTCTCAGCAGGCTGGACCCATCTACGGGATCGGTGATCTGGTCCTATGAGGTCGATGATGGATCCCTCGGGGAGAACTTGATAAGAAGGCTCATGGGACCTCTTGGAAACAACTATATTCTTCTGGAAACAGATGATCTTTTCATTGTCCTGAACATGGAAACGGGAGATCTTCGATCCAGAATGGAAATGCCATACGCTTATTCCTACCATGAAGCTGTGGAGAAGATACCTTCCCTTTCTGGTGACCTTGTGTTTTATCTGGACACGTACGAATCCACAATGAACATCTGGGACC
>JAYEPK010000571.1:0-1684 GCA_034723935.1 Thermoplasmatota archaeon | reverse complement strand
ACATGGTCGGAACCCATAACATCACATACAGGATCGAGGACGAGGAGCATACTATCATAGACCATGTTCAGATCGAGGTGATCGATGTAAATGATGCGCCTTCGATCATTTCGGCAGACACCTTGAATTCGAATACCGTATATCTTGCAGGGGAGAATATCGCACTTCTGGCCTCAGCATCCGATCCTGACGAACAGTGGGGAGAAAAACTTCGATACGAATGGACATCGAGCATAGTGGGTCCGATCGGGAACGGAAATGAGTTGACGGTCACTCTCCAGGAAGGTATCCATATCATCACCCTGGAGGTGTTCGACGATAGAGGGGCCATGAACTCCACATCGTTCAGTATCATTGTCCTTGCGGAAGAAAAGGAGCAGGGAGAGGTCATGAGGACCAGCACTCTCTATTTGATCGCCGGAGGAGGAGCATTTGTTCTAGGGTTAATTATCGCATTGTTGTTGATCGTTCTTTCGGTAATGAAGAGGAAAAAAGATAGGGCCGCAGAGAAGAAGGAAGAGGAAAAGGAAGAAGAGAAAGAAGAAGTGAAGAAAGCACCTGCATTGACACCGGATCCAAAGGACCAGCTGAAACCAGGTCTTAAGCCAGGGGCTCCCGAGAATAGACAGCTTCCTCCGGCCGTTTCACAGCCCGAGAACGTTGTTCCTAGGATCAATGGAACTCGGGGTCAGGAACCAGCTCGGGCACCGGTATCTCAGCCTGTATCTCCCAGCCCGGGCCCTTCAGGGCCTTCACCAGAGAGTGTGAAAACGGAACCTGGCCCGACTCCCTCTCAAATGCCTCAACAATCCACACCGGAACAGACAATCCCTGAAACACAACCACAAACAGCGAACCTGACACAGCAAGTGCCACCGATCCAGAAGCAAAACCTTGTTCCACAACCTTCCAACGCTCCACAGGGTTTCACAGCACAACCGAAGATCGAAGATCCTTCTTCTGAAGGGGGGAAATGAAATGAGAACAAACCTAAGATCATTCTTGGTTGTGGTAGTTCTGACCACCCTACTTCTCATGGGTATGCCCTCGAATGACAGGAACGGTGCGAGTGATGCGTTGACCACAGATAACACGGGACCTGATGACATCAACGAAATTTCAGGAGCAGTACATTCTCAAGCGACGTTGATGAAGAAAATACCTGATGTTTCTCAAAGAACACAAACAGCGAACGGTGATGAAAGGACATTGATAGAAAATGATGGCAACCTCTATTATATTTATTCCTGGTATAACACCAGCAAGACCGGAGACCCGATCACCGTTTCGATAGTATCATCGCCAGATGGAGGAGATACCTGGACCTCAAATATAGATATATGGGATTCTACTTTCTACGAGGATTGCTTATTCAAACACCTGATGGTCTGGAAAGGTGACCTCTATGCATTCTATGGTGGCTTTCATTCTTCCAGAACCTATCGGACCTGTTACATGAAGAAAACACCGATCAACAACTGGAAAGGGCTGACATCTGCAACCCAGTTAACCATCCGTAGCATTCAAGCTCAGAGCTGGAAGGTCGATCACGACGACAATTACATCTACATGTCCATGATAAGGGCCAGCCAATGGGATACGTGGTTCTACAGATATGATGGGAGTTCCTGGACAAGCGGAACCGTCCTATCGAATCCGGGATCTGCCGGTCAGAGCTCGATTG
>JAYEPK010000570.1:0-1686 GCA_034723935.1 Thermoplasmatota archaeon | reverse complement strand
GGGATCGATCCGGGAGGAATTCTCCGAGGAAAAAGCGTTCTCGCCATCCAGTCTGGAGAGATATGCCAACTGCCCCTTCGAATTTCTTCTCAGGTATGTTCTCTATCTTGATACAAGAGATGAAGTTGATGAAACATTGACCCCTCTGGAAAAAGGGAACCTCATCCATCATATCCTTTTCAGGTTCTATCGGGAGAGGAAGGAAAAAAAGATAAATGAGAGGAATTCCGATGAAGCTCTTTCCAGGATCATCGAGATCGCAGAAGAGGAAATTGAAAGGTTCCATTTCGAGGGTCCGGCCTGGGACAGTTTCAGGGAAATGATGTTTCGAAAAGGGGATGATCCCGGGTTTCTGCAGAAATTCATAGAGAGTGAAGAGGGTTTCGATCTGATGGGGCTTGAACCCCGTTTCTTTGAACTATCCATGGGAACAAGGATCGATCCGGCAAACCGTGATCCCGCTTCAGTTGATCTGCCAGTGGAGATAGATCTTGGAGATGGGATACTGAAGATCAAGGGAAAGATAGACAGGGTCGATGTGAACGACAAAGGTCAGTTCGTTGTGGTGGATTACAAGACCGGAAAGCTTCCAACGAAGAAGATGTTGGAAGAGGGGAGATCCCTGCAGCTTCCTCTGTATCTGAAGGCACTTGGATCATTGGACGGAGACCTTGCCGGAGTGGGTGGGGCATATTACCAGGTGAAGGATACGAACAATATTTCGATGAAGTACATGCTGGGCAGGAAGAACATCAAGGAATGTGGAAATGACCCGGGTTTTCAATACGAGATCGAGAGTTCCATGGATCATGTGAAGGAATACCTGAAAGGTATCAGGAACGGCAGGTTCCATACCACGAACGAGATCCGTAAGGAATGTCCATCACATTGTGCAGGAAAGGATATCTGCAGATATGTGAGGACAAGACCTCTCGAGATCAGGGGGGATGAGTGAATGGGCCTGACCAGAAGACAGGGCGAGGCTCTTGAACATGATGTCAGCCTTTCGATGACCGCAGGTGCCGGGACCGGAAAGACCAGGGTCCTTGTGGAGAAATATCTCGATATCCTTGAAAAGGTCCCGGATGCAAAGGTCTCCAATATCCTTGCACTCACCTATACCGAGAAAGCGGCAGCGGAGATGAAGGAGAGGATCGTCCGGGAGGTACGTAAAAGGCCGATGGGGCGCATCAGGGAAGAGCTGATCTACTCCAACATTTCCACGATACATTCGTTCTGCTCCCGGGTGATAAGGGCATTCCCTATCGAGCTTGGAATGGATCCGGGATTCCGGGTCATCGATGAGATGGATGACAAGATGCTCAGGGATGAGGTGATATCGGAGATCCTGTACACGGAGCTGCATCCGGATATCAGGGAGAACGTCAAGAGACTTCTCGGGAACTCATCCGAATATTATCTGAAGGCATCCATCAGGGAACTTTACGGAAAACGGCCTCTCATCGACGATGTAAAAGATGATTTCCTTTCAAGGAGCAAAGAAGAGGTGGTGGAGAAATGGGAAATGATGGCCTCTTCATACCTCGAAGAACTTGTTGTGGATACGTTAAAGAGAAAGGACATAACGGATGCTGCCTGCGAATTGTCAAGGATCGCGTCCGAATATCCCGGGTCCGGAAATGCCTGGCTCGAGTTCCTGAGAGAGTTCGAGATGATAAACGAGTA
>JAYEPK010000569.1:0-1692 GCA_034723935.1 Thermoplasmatota archaeon | reverse complement strand
TGAGGAAGGCCGTTTACAAGCAGTATGCCCAGGCCATTCCCAATGCTTACCTGATCGACAAGGAAGGACAGCCGGGATATCGGGGTTGTGTGGATTGTATGGCCTGTGTGAAAGCATGCAAAGCAGGAGCCATAGAACACGACCAGAAGCCAGAGGACCTGGAACTGGATGTTGGTGCGGTTGTGCTTGCGATGGGCGCACATCCATTCGACCCGAAGGTCAAGAAGGAACTCGGTTACGGAAGGTTCAAGAATGTTGTGACCAGTCTGGAGTTCGAGAGGATACTGTCAGCTTCCGGCCCCTTCCAGGGTCATATTTCAAGGCCCGGAGATGAGAAGGATCCTAAGAAGATCGCATGGATACAGTGTGTCGGCTCAAGGGATAAGGCCGTGAAACATGAATACTGTTCGGCGATGTGCTGCATGTACACGGCCAAGGA
Organism: Thermoplasmatota archaeon; assembly: GCA_034723935.1. Classification (GTDB taxonomy): domain Archaea; phylum Thermoplasmatota; class Penumbrarchaeia; order Penumbrarchaeales; family Penumbrarchaeaceae; genus JAYEPK01. The sequence continues at coordinate 1,253 of JAYEPK010000569.1, read as the reverse complement.
AGCGGTTATCGCCAAGGAACACGAACCGGATATCAACCCGACCGTTTTCTACATCGATGTGAGATCATACGGAAAGGATTTTGACAGGTATATCAAACGGGCCAGAGAAGAACACGGTATCAGATATGTCAGGTCCAGGATATCCGAGATCCATGAGAGGCCGGGCTCCGGAGATCTGACGATCAGGTACGAGGATGAGAAGGGGGATCTGCACGAGGAGATATTCGACATGGTCGTGCTCTCCATAGGTCTATGCATGAACGATACAAGGAGCAAGGCCCTTGAGGAACTTGGCCTTGATGTCAACGAGTTCGGATTCGCATTCTCCCATCAAAGGAACCCCGTCGCCCTGGTCAAACCAGGCATGTTCATGTCCGGGAGCTTCATGGAGCCCCAGGCGATCCCCGAGGCCGTGATGCAGGCCTCCGCCGCTGCATCGCAGGCGGCTGCACTGCTCCGTGATGCGAGGGGGACCCTCGCGGTTCAAAAGAGGGAGTTCAAGGAAAGGGACGTCTCCGGTGAGGAGCCCAGGATCGGGATATTCGTCTGCCACTGCGGTATCAATATCGGCAGAACCGTCGATGTTCCAGGTGTTGTCGAGTATGTGAAGGACCTCGAGAACGTTGTCTATGCCGGCGAGAACATCTACACCTGCTCGGAAGATACCCAGAGAAAGATAGTCGATGTGATAAAGGAGAACAAATTGAACAGGGTCGTAGTCGCGGCCTGCACACCCAGGACCCACGAACCTCTCTTCAAGAAGAGCCTGGCAGAGGCGGGACTCAATCCGCATTTGCTCGAGATGACCAATATCAGGGAGCACTGCTCCTGGGTACATTCTGACAATGATCTTGCCACCAGGAAGGCAATGGACCTCCTCTCGATGACCATTGCAAAGTCCCGGATGCTCGAGCCCATACCTCCAATGAAGATAGAAGTTAACCAGAGAGGACTCGTTATCGGCGGAGGCGTGGCAGGAATGACCGCAGCCCTCACCCTTGCGGACCAGGGATACGATACCCTGCTGGTGGAGAAAGAGGACCGGTTGGGAGGAAGGTTGAACGATCTCCATTTCACTGTTGAGGGGATCGATATCGTTTCTCTGAAAAGCGACCTTGAAAAGCGGATCGAGGAGAATGATGAACTGAAGCTGATGCTCGGGTCGAAGATCACCTCCATCACAGGTTACGTCGGCAATTACGATGTGAACATAACAGAGGGAAAGAAAGAGATCAAGGAGAATGTCGGGGCCA
>JAYEPK010000568.1:0-7710 GCA_034723935.1 Thermoplasmatota archaeon | reverse complement strand
GGAGGCCAAGAAGCTGGACCTATCCATTGTCAAGGCAATGGACTTCATCAATCTTTCAAGGGAAGCCCAGGGCTTCGGAAACATCAGACTTGCCCATGGTATGATCGCCAAGGCAAAGGACCAGCTTCTTGGCCTCCCCTACCTGCCACAGAGCCTCTTCCAGAGACTTCTTTAATTTCTGATCTTCACCTTCTACCATCTTGTGACCACCGGGACAATGGACGTAACCTTCCATCAGACGATTGACATTATACTATTTTCCCCTTTATTATGTGATGCGGAGAAACACCGATCCGCAGACAACCATCCTATCTCACCAGATACATGATAAGGAGGGCCAATATAAAACCATTATGTCTCAATTTTCCCACTTTGTATAAAAGGATCCATGAATTTGTATCCAATGGGGCATATTTTTATAGAAACCTATGCTCTAGCTGTTCGGGAACGGATATGGTCTACAGTTTCAAGGTACCCCTCGACAGGGTCGGTGTTATGGTAGGACACAAGGGCAAGACGCTAAAGATGCTGTCAGATAGATGCGGTGCAAGGATAGAGGTGAATTCGGAGACTGGCGAGGTCACCATGTTCGACGATATGGCAAAGGACGCCTATATAACTTACAGGATGAGAGATGTACTGAAAGCAATGGCCAGAGGTTTCTCACCGGAGAAAGCCCTAAAACTCCTTGATGATCAGATCTACTACGAGGAGCATGACATCAGGGACTATGCTGGAAAATCTCACAAGAGAGTTCAGCAGGTAAGGTCCAGGGTCATTGGATCAGATGGAAAGACAAGACGCCTTATAGAGAATCTGACGGACTGTATGATGTCTGTGAAGGGTAACACGGTAGCACTTATAGGTGACCTGGAAGGGCTCAAGGTTGCATCAAAGGCCGTTATGATGGTACTTCAGGGCTCAGAACATTCATCGGTATATTCCTTCATGGAGAGAAAACGGAAGGACCTGAAGCTAGCCAGATGGTAGTTCCCTTCTGACCCTGTTTGCCAGTTCATGGGCTTTCCTGGTGGGTTCCGGGATCCTGTACTTCCAGAGTTCGGTTAGAACATCCAGGATATAATCATCTTCACATCCGTGGCCCCTTGATAGATATACAGGTTTGCTCCCTCTTTTCACAAGTGCCGTACCTATCCTCTCTTTACCATCCATTACCGGAGCTTTTGAACGCAGATGATCCATGGGGACGGGATCCTTCACCACTCCCATGTTAATTTTTTTTGCTATCCCGCATGTCATCCTTTTCGTGACAATACCCACCTGCGAGGCCAGCCCCATCCTCCTTGGATGGAGGATGCCGTTCCCATCCAGGACAAAGAGGGTTTTCATATTGACCATACCTTCGGATACTGCCTTCTCCATGAGCGGGACAAGGATCGGGGCTTCTCTGAAGAACAGGAGTCCTGAGATATAAGGAAGAGGCAGTTCGCCAACGGCTGTGGTTTCTCCAAGCAGTTCACCGTTCCTTTCCATCACAACGATGGCACCAACATGCGAATCAGCTCCGGAAGAGATGTCCATTCCTGCGATGGTCTCGATCTCGAACCTTTCTCCCCCTCCATACTTTCTCAAACTTTCCTGAACGGAGATCAGGGTGTATAACGGAGGATGCAGGACCTCGAAATCGATCAGATCATCAAGCGGTATCCGTGTTCCGTGTTCAAACTCGGCCAAGAGCGGAGATCTCGAAGGCACCGTCCCATCCGAGTAGACGACCCTGTGAACGGGGCCGGAGACCTTTCCTTTCGATATCAGCTCTCCCACTGCTCTGGATGCTTTTACCGTTCCCAGGGCAGAAGCGATCCTTCCGAACGTTGTGAAGGAGCCTTCGGGAAGCGCCTCCAGCAGTATCGAGATCCATTCCCCCATATTCAGAAGCGGGAAGATGTTCTCCCTGAAATGGTCCGGAAGCCTTTCCTGGACCGGGAGATCTCCGGAGACCGATACTAGATCCTCGAAACTGCTGATGCCCCCTAACTTAATAATCGAGCCCACGTTCTTACCCTCCGATGGTCTTGAGATTTCTTTTTGCAACCGATCTCCACGGAAGCACCTTCAAGATGAGGGAACTTGTCAAAAAAGCTATCGAAGAAGATACTGACATGATCCTTCTAGGGGGGGATCTGTTCAGGTCCGGACCGTTGAATACCGTGGAATCACAGATCGAACTTCTTAAGAATGAGGTCCAGTGCATCTTCGAGGAATTCCCGGGAGAGGTTCTTACCATCTTCGGCAACAACGACTGGCACCTGTCAATGAAGGATCTGTCCACGCATGCTCCCAAGCTGAGGTCCATCGAGGGGGAGCATTATGATGCGGGTGAAGGATTGGAGATCGCTGGTTTCTCGTATATTCCAGCTTCGCCCTTTCCGATCAAGGACTGGGAACTTTACGAGAGGTATGCGTTACCCCTCCCCGGTTCGATATCGAAGGGTCTCTGTTCAAGGTCCGGAGAGGTCAAGGAATGTTTGATCGATAGAGGGACAACGACCATGGATAGACTGCTTGAACTTGGCGATGTCGAGAAAAAGCTTCTGCTTTCGCACACTCCCCCCCGGGACACATCATGCGACATTGGATATAACGGTGAGCACCTCGGTTCCACGGACCTGAGAGAATACACCCTTGAACGGGAACCGCTTGCAGTTCTTTGCGGCCATATCCACGAATCTCCGGAAAGGAGCGGAAAGGTCGTTGATCGTATCGGGAGCACTGTTGTGGCCAATCCGGGATCGAAAAAGGACAGGTTGACCTACCTGGTCGGAAAATGGTCCTCGGAACTCGAACTTGTTGATGGAAACCCACATCGTTAAATAGGGCGACCCATTACTGAATATTCGACTTCCACTCATCAATACATGAGTAAAGAAGGAGGGAAAGAAAATGGCTGTCAAGATAGACAAGGATACTTGCATAGGATGCGGAGCTTGTGTTGAAACCTGCCCTGTTCAGGCCCTGTCCATGGTAGATGGAAAGGCCGAGGTTGACGATGGCACATGTGTGGACTGCGGCGCATGCGTCGGTGTCTGCCCGGTGCAGGCACTATCACTATAGTTTTTTTAAGGGCTTATGGCCTTTTTTTTTCCTTGACAGCTATAGCTCCATCGAGAAGAAAGCAGTGTAAGCATTGTATGTGGACCAGACATCCGCTTTGGACGAGATCTCCATAGGCGAGTGCATGGAAATAAGGCCTGGTCCTGCGTCGACCACATCCATGTTCAGCTCGGCCAGGAACTTGGCGATCGTCCCTCCACCGCCCTCATCTACCTTCCCGAGCTCTCCTGTCTGCCATGGGACATTGTTCTCGTTCAGGACCTTTCTTATCATCCCCATGAACTCCGCTGAAGCATCATTGGACGAGTATTTACCTCCGGACCCGGTATATTTCGTCACACATATCCCCCACCCGAGCTTCGCCGCGTTCTGCAGTTCGTGAACATCCTTGAAAGCGGGGTTCACCGCGCCGTTCACATCTGATGAGATCGCCTTCGTGTTGCTGAGGGCCTTTCTCAACAATCGATCGGGATAATCCGGATCCTTCAGCTCCAGAAGTGATGATAAGAACTCCTCCAGAAATCTGGATTTTATCGATGTGGGCCCATCCGATCCTATCTCCTCTTTGTCAACAATGAGAACAACGGCGGTCCTCTTCGGGTTCTTGATATCCATGATCGACCTGACGGAAGTATAGGCACATATCCGGTCATCCTGGCCGTATCCCCCGATCATTGATCTGTCGAAACCGACCTCCCTTGCAGGGCCTGCAGGTACTATCTCCAGTTCGGCTGATACAAAATCCTCTTCGACCATTCCGAACTCCTTATTTAGATGGGAAAGCACCCAGGTCTTGACCTTGCTCTTGGACTTCTCTTCTGTAAAGGGTTGTGAGGCCAGGAGCACGTTCAGTTCCTCTCCTGTTATTCCCTCGGGAAGCTTCCTATCGGCCTGTTTCTTGCGGTAGAGATGGGGTAAAAGATCGCATATCGCAAACACTGGATCCGAGGGGTCCTCCCCGATATGGATCTCCTTTGATGTGCCGTCAGCAAGTATGACGGTCCCGTGAATTGCCAGAGGTATGTTCACCCATTGATACTTCTTGATGCCGCCGTAATAATGGGTCTTGAAGAGGGCAAGCTTGGTCTGAGCGTCCTCGTAAAGCGGGTTCTGCTTGAGGTCCAATCTGGGAGAGTCGTTGTGAGAAGCAACCAGATTGACTCCGTTCTCAAGCGTCTCCTTTCCGAGAACCGCAGCCGCGACGTTCTTTCCCCTGTTCACGGAGTATACCCTGGTCCCCGCTCTCTTCGACCTCACTTTCTCAATGGGTTTGAAACCGGCCTTTTCAAGCATTTTCACGAGATCGCTCGTGACCATCCGCTCGGTCTTTGCAGTGGATATGAAGTCCATGTAATCCCTGGACAGGGAAAATATCTCCTTCTTCTGTGTCCGGGTGGCCGTATCCCATATCGGCCTCTTCTTCATGGAAAGCTTATCCTCGGTGCTCTTCTTGGCTCTGGGCATGGGTCCATCAATGTCAATGTTCAATTTAACATTGTTTGTACAAAAATCATTAAACCAGGCATCTATTTGGCCTTTCCATGGCGGCTTACGAGGTCGAGGTGAAGGCATATGTCCAGGAAGGTGGGCCTTTTGACGGCTCATCCGGAGAGATTGCAAGGATCGAGAACGAACTGATCGGCTCTGGAGCTGTTCTCATCGGTCATTTCGAGCATAGCGATCTCTACCTGGCTCACCCCTGCAGGGATCTTTCAAGGTCAGATGAGGCCCTTCGTATAAGAAACCAGAAAAGGCTGGAGGATGGTGAGTGCAGGTCCTTCATAACCTACAAGGGTCCGAAGCTTTCCGAGAGGTCAAAGGCCAGGGCAGAGACCGAACTGGAAGTTTCGGACATCGAAAGCATGAGGGATATCTTCCTTCATATGGGCTTCACGAAAGTGATGAGGGTCGTGAAGTACAGGACCTTCTTTGACCTTGGAAAGATGAGATTGTGCCTGGACATGGTGAAGGGACTCGGATACTTCCTTGAGGCGGAGATCATGTCCGATGACATCAAGGGAGCAGAGGACGAGCTTCTGGAGTTCATGAAAGGATTGGGGCTTGAAAGGTTCGAGAGAAGGTCCTACCTGGAGCTCCTCCTAGAGAAACAGGTTTAAAGCTTGTTCATATATTCGGATGAAGGGTGAGCTTTTGAAGGACGAGAAAACGCTCCTCAGGATCAAGGAGGAACTGAGCCACAACGAGAAAAGGCTCATTATCGCACTCGAGGGAGAGAAGTCGCTGAAACCTGAAAAGGCAATGAGAAAGGGCGGTTTCTCGAGCGAGGTCGAGGTCATGAACGCCGCTTCCTGGCTTAGGACAAAGGAACTCGTGAAGTTCCGGGAAGAGGTGTTCTGCAAGGTTGGTCTGGGAAGGAAGACCTATTCTACCCAGGGGCTCCCGGAGAGAAAGGTCCTCGAGTACCTCGGGAAGAACGACGGTGCAGCATCCCTTGCCGAGCTTGAAGATCGAGGTGGGATATCAAAGCAGGAGGCCGGGATAGCCATAGGCTGGCTGAGCAGGAAGAGGTGGGGGAAGATAAAAAAAGAGGGCGGTGAGACCTATATAGTTATATCCGAGATCGGAAAAAAGGCCCTTGGAAAAAAGGGAGATGACGAAAAGATGATCGATCTCCTTTCTCGAAAGGAGATGGAAGCCTCTGATATCCCAAAGGATATCTACAAGTCCCTTAAGGGCAGAAAGGATGTTATCACGGAGAGGGAGGAGACGGTCAGAAGATTGACCCTGACAGACGACGGCGCATGGATAGCGAAGAGCGGTCTCGAACTGAAGAGAGAGGTCAGCCAGCTAACCCCCGAGATGTTGAAGTCCGGAAAGTGGCAGGATGTTGAGTTCAGGAGGTACGATGTGGAGACCTTCGCCCCGACAGCGATCGGGGGGAAGATGCATCCTCTGACCCGGATCATCGAGAAGATAAGAAGGATATTCCTCGATATGGGCTTCTCCGAGATCTCCGGCAACTATGCCGAGCTCGAGCTCTGGAACATGGATGCGTTGTTCATTCCACAGGATCACCCGGCAAGAGAGGAGCATGATACTTTCTACCTCGATACCGTCGGTGATCTGGACCCCATGGAGTTCAATGAGAACAAGGAGATGGACCCTTACAAGGTATTCAGCGAGATACACGAGAACGGTGGAAACACGGGGTCCAAAGGATGGCAGTACAAATGGTCCAGGGAGAAGGCTGACAAACCGATCCTTAGAACCCATACGACAGTGAACACCATCAGATACCTCTACGATCATCCGGAGCCTCCCCTGAGGGTATTTTCCATTGAGAAGGTGTTCCGGAACGAGGCCATCGATTCCACGCATCTTCCGGAGTTCCAGCAGATAGAGGGAATACTCGTTGAAGAAGGAGCTTCGATGGACATGCTTGTAGGACTTCTGAAGACGTTCTACAGGAAAATGGGGTTCGAGGAGATCAGGGTCCGACCCGGGTATTTCCCGTATACCGAACCTTCCCTTGAGGTCGATGTATACTTCAACGACCGGTGGATGGAACTCGGGGGAGCGGGAATATTCAGGCCAGAAGTGACGCTGCCTTCCGGATTGGAACAGCCGGTCCTCGCATGGGGGCTGGGTCTGGAAAGACTTGCGATGCTGGTCCTTCAGAGAAAGGACATCAGGGACCTTTACATCTCCGATGTGGATTGGCTCAGGAACCTCCCGTTCATCAAATAGCATTAAATAAGCCCCCTCCTCATTTATTATGGGGGATCAAGATGAGTTCATCAGGAAGCTCAGGAACAGGATAAATATCCAGCAGACCAATGCCAAAGATTACAAGAATGAAGCCGAGAAGATAGTGTAGAAGGCCAGACATGTGAAGAAGGAAGAAGACGAGATATGACCATCCGGTTCGGAAAACGGGAGCGGATGGAAAGTAAGTGATCCACATGAAGGAAGATGAAGCAAAGGAGACATTGAAGAAGGGCATCATCGAACTGGTGACCTCCTTCTTCTTTATGGTACTGCTAATTGTCCTCTGCGTTCTCCTCATCACAAAGACCATAGGCACCACTTTTGGCACAGTGATAACCCTCATCATCGGGGTATGTACGATCATCATAGGTGGTGTGATATTGATCAAGGGGGTCCGTGACCTGATCAAGGCTCTTGGGTCCTGAACGTATGGAATACCAATTACGGGTGAGTGATCTCCTGGACCTGCCTGCTATTTGATGCTAATTATTCAAGAATTAGCACCAAATTGCGAAATATATTTATATTATCGGTATGGTGGCATCAATATGAAGATCCCAAGGGACCCACCAAGCACCAAAGAGATACTCGCATCAATTGGTTCTGAAAGGGTCATGGAACTGCTGGATAGAGAGGATGTTGCAAAGTTCATAGAACACACAAATGAGAAATACCTCTACTGGGACGAGATAATCTTCAGACCCGGGCCAAAGGACCTTTCAATGGAGCAGCTCTGGGCACTGGTAAAGTATACCAGGAGACTGAATGAAAAAAGTATCTCGCTCTTCGATGATCCGGGTCTGAAATTTCGATACATGATGAATAACATAATCCTTGAAAGGCTCCATTTTTTCGATCTTAACATGAGTGGATCGGTCCGGGAGAGAGGAACGATCCCGGAAAATG
>JAYEPK010000567.1:0-1699 GCA_034723935.1 Thermoplasmatota archaeon | reverse complement strand
AATGCAGCTCCCCCTCGATCCCGAGTTTTTTCGGGTATGTTCCGGTCGCAAGCACAACATGAGAGTAGTTTTTTTCAACGATCGAGAAACCGTTCTCAAGTATGTTCAGATCTGTTATTTTTTGCTTTTGTACCTTGATCCCGGATGCTTCCAGGTGGTCAGAGAAAGCATGGCACAGTACCTTGCCACCTTTGCCTTTATGACCCAGCAGGTTGTCCACCCGGTTTGCATACCAGAGAAGACCACCAACCCTTTTCTTCTCGAAAAGGTCGAATGCGACCCCTTCCTTCTTCAATTGGATCGCTGCCGAGGTCCCTGCAGGTCCCGCTCCAATTATGGCCACTTTTGTTCCTTCGATGATATCACCTCTCCAAATGCATTCGAGATCCTGTTCAATGTTGATCGGTGCCTCTCCTCCGTTGAGGTCGCCGTGCAGTCTGCAAGGAAGTATGATCTGTATCCTCTCATAAAGGCATCTCTTGTCGTTGTCTCGCAGCAGAGGTCGGAAAGGATGCCTGTGATCAATATGGAATCTACACCCAGTGCACCAAGTCGTTCGTCAAGAGCGGTATCAAAGAATGCTGAATAATGTTCCTTGATGATGATATTCTCGACCAGAGGTGCAAGTTCCGGAATTATCTCGGAGAGCTCCCCCTCGATAGCGTCCCTCCACCATTCGTTCATGAGATTGTCCGGGGAGCCTTTAACATGTCTTGTGAATATCACGGGCCCGTTGAAGTTATGGACAAGCTCTTTGATCCTTGGAATAATTGCTCTTCCAGCTGGAACGAACGCGTGGCTCTCTGGTTCCAGGAAGAATCTCTGCATGTCGAGGACGAGGAGAACGAATCTCTTCGGTGTTCCCTTCCATTTCCTCTTCCTTTCAATGGAACTTAACCATGTCTCGACCTTCTCATCGATGTTCGTGGACGTGAGGTATGGTTCGCTTATCATCCAAACTCCATGTTATTTGGTGTAAATGTTCTTTTCTGACACATCTCATTGTCGGCCTTTTGGTCCTGACCTGTATTGTTCTAATGCTTATCGGTGTCTCCTATCTTGTATTGCAGAAGAGGAAGAACGAATTGATATCATATCAAGAACCTGAATCTGTTCAGGACGAATCCTCTTACAGTTCGTTGGAGCCAATGCTTGAAGAATGAGGTATGGACAAGCAAATTTCTTGCAGGATCCGGATCAGTGATACAATGAGTTTCCTATTGGAAATGACCTTCTCTTGAATGATCCAATTGGATGCATGATCTATCTTCTCAGATACGGGAACTCGGGTCGAATGTACGAGATATCGTTTTCACCAAGTGTTTCGATACGCTCCTCATTCCTTTTCAGAGAATATGGGGAAAATCCTCTGGCAGTGATCCTTCTCTTATCTGGAAAGGTTCAATGATCCCTCCACGGGGAATGACCAGGAAAGATCATTCTCATCAGAAATTCTTACTCCGATATGGGTTCCCTCTGGTATACTTGCCTTGATCCCGACGTCCTCCCAATTTCTCAGCATAGGTGGGGAGACCTCTTTCAATTCAATAACACCCGTGTCAACATAGGAACCGACCTGTTTCAAAACGAGAGAGTACTGTCCAGATCTGCACGCACAATAGATGACCACATCATCAAAGCTTGATATCGATGAATATTCGGTCATTTCCTGGTCTACCTCGATCGGCCTCATTTCAAG
>JAYEPK010000566.1:0-7724 GCA_034723935.1 Thermoplasmatota archaeon | reverse complement strand
GACACTTATACCGAATAAGTTATCATTACAGGTATTATTTTCTATATGTGATGTCAACCAGAAGGATTCATATTTGATCCCGATACCGCTGTTGCCGTTGCAGGTATTGTTCCGGATCAGAAGGTTTCCCTCACCAGCTTCGACCATGATGCCTATGGAATTATTGCTGCAAACGTTCTCTGTGAAGGTGGAATCCTTGACGGGGTTCAGCTCGATCCCCCAGGCATTGTTGGAACTGCAGTTATTGCCCTTGACCAGAATATCATCGGAATGGGAAAGGAGCATTCCAACGTAATTGTTGTTCAGGGTATTGTTGAGGATATGCGATCCGTCGGACATTACGAGTATCATGCCGTAGGTCAGGTTGGTGCATATATTCGAATCCGCTGTTATGTTCGACGATGATAACCTGATCCCGGTCCCTGTTCCGTTGACAGTGTTCCTGGACAGTGTCCCATTGGTGCAGTTGATCATGTTGATCCCGTATGTGGACGATCCTGTTACATTTGAAATAGTGCAGTTATGAACGATGAAATGAAGGCTCACGTTCCCGATGTGGATACCGTCTTCGGTTCCAGCATCGATGGTCAGGTTCCGTATAATGTAAGGATTGTTGATGGTCCCGTTACCAGGCCAGCCTTCACCAACGGCCTGGGATATAAGTTCAGCATCAGAGTCGATCCGTATGGTGCTATGTGAGGTCCAAACCGGTGCAGTTGAGATATCCATATCCGCCACTGCAAGGGTCATTGAGATCATGCTGATCGAAAGGATCAGAATGCTGAACACGGACCAGGCTCGCTTCATCTTCCATATCTCCCCGGATGTCCATCTGGTAGTGAACGTATCGGAGAACCTTTCTATTAACCCTTTTGTCCCTATGAAACTACTTATCGTTGAATGGCCATGGGATCGTTCATCTCTTCATCCATTTTCCTGTTCTTCCATTTCCTGTAGAATATGAAGGCGACTATGGCGACGATGATCGAAATGAGAGCGATGAAGAAGATCAGATTGTATCCAGATAGAAGACCGCCTTCGTCGGTTGTATCCGTAACACCATCATCATCATCGTCTGCGGATGGAACATCCTTGATGGATATCTGGACCTTTCTGTATCCTCTCTGGTATCCTTCCTTTTCCGCAGTTACTGCCAGAAAACCGATCGTGTCCGAACTGACCTGGTTCGCCCTGAATGTGACCAGGAACTCTCCCTTTTCTCTTTTTTCCTGGGACACCTGTCCACCGGAACGTGTCAGGATCAACTCGTCGATATCCACAGGATCTCCGCTTTCAGTCGAGACGAGAACCGTCAAATCTCTTGTCTCATCCTCTTTCATGGTGAGTGTGACAGGTGTTATGTCCACAACCAGCACGAAATCCGGGTCCAGAGGATAAGTTATATCGAAGGAGAACTCGAAATAGGCATTGTGAAAGCCGTTCTTGGTGGCTGTAATGTTGATGACCTCTATGTCCTCGTTGTCCTGCTCCGGAGCTGTATATGTGAATTGATATGCACCGATCCCAAGGTCCAGGACATCGGTGACCTCTCCAAGGTCTGCTCTGGTCGTTAGGGTCGCTCCCTCTATCGGTGTGCTGTCGTCCTGCTTCTCTATCAGTAATGTGAAGTCCTGTTCCTCTCCCATCTCAAGGTAATTGATGGTGTCCGGCTGAACGGAGATCGACATTCTGTCCCTGGGTCCGATGACCGTCATTTCCGCGGTCTCTTCTCCGCCTATGCTGCATCGTGTATATACTTCCAGAACATCCCCATCCAGAGCCTGGACCTCGTACTCATATGAGAAGGTATCCCTTGTGGGTTGGTCAGCATATGTTTCATCGATGATCTCCACTCCGTTCTTTGATACGGTCACTTCTTCGATGTAATGGATGTCCATCTCGGTGCTTATTATCTGATGTGTTATGGTAACGTTCAGTATCTGGTCGCTGTAATAATATTGAAGTTCCACGCTCTGCGCAGGGTGTCCGCGGACCATGGGGCTATCATCCATGACCAATAATGTCAGCAGGAGAAGGGCCAATATTACTATGACGGTCGCTCCTGACCTATTTTCTTTCATATGCCATTCCCGTTATTGTATATGTTCGGGTCCGAATAAACTTTTCCCTTTTGAACGATGATCCATGCTGTCCGAACCAAATATTACCTGACCCGGATAAGCGTTCCCTTCTCCGCTCAGAACACGTAAAATCCTGCTCATGAAGGTTTTATTTAGTGCTATGCCATCCGGGAGATAGGTGAGAAGATGACCGTGAAAGTAGCAATCAACGGATACGGGACCATCGGAAAAAGAGTGGCCGATGCGGTAACCCTCCAGGATGATATGGAGATCGTTGGAGTGACCAAGACGAGACCCACCTTCGAGGCGAAGATGGCAGTGAGCAAGGGTTTCGATCTATATGTGGCCGTCCCGGAGAACATTCCGAAGTTCGAGGATGCCGGGATAGAGGTCAAGGGAAACCTTGATGATCTTCTCAAGATCTCGGATGTCATCGTCGACTGCACACCGGGGAAACTAGGAGCGGGGAACCTCGCAAAGTACAAGGATTTCGGTGTGAAATCCATCTTTCAGGGAGGGGAGAAGCATGAAAGGATCGGAATGTCCTTCAATTCCTTCTCAAATTACAGGGAGAACCTTGGTGTGGACCACACCAGGGTCGTCAGCTGCAATACCACAGGTCTTGCAAGGACAATATACCCACTCACACAGGCCTTTGGGGTGAAGAAGGTCTATGCCACCATGATAAGGAGAGGGCCGGACCCGAACAACTCGAAGAAAGGCCCCGTGAACGCTATCGTTCCCGTACTCAATGTACCATCCCATCACGGCCCGGACCTGAAGACCGTTATCAAGGGGCTTGATATCGACACGATGGCGGTTGCAGTTCCAACCACCTTGATGCATCTTCACTGCAACGTTGTGATCCTAGGAAGGGAAGCCACAACGGAGGAGGTATTGGCCGTTTGGGAGAAGACCCCAAGAATAAAATTCGTGGAGGGAGGCGAAGGTATCACTTCCACAGCACAGATAATGGAAATGGCAAGGGACCTGACCCGAAGCAGGTCAGATCTCAATGAGATAGTTGTCTGGAAGGACGGTGTCCATGTTGTGGGTGATACCCTGTATTACCATCAAGCGATCCACCAGGAATCGGATGTTGTCCCCGAGAATGTTGACTGCATCAGGGCAATGTTCCGTCTCACGGATGACAATATGGTGTCGATAAATAAAACGAACAAGGCAATTGGTATCGAGTAGGAGTTCTGTCCGCACGGATGACCACTTCGCTATGATTATATAGTTTCCATCCATTGGTCGGACAGACTGTTTCTGTACAAGATAGGTGAGCAAGATGGGAGCCTTGAAGAGGACTGGGGAGAGGTATCAGGCAGATCGGTTCGGCGGTGCGAGGTCTCCTGCCGGTCAGCATGTTCAGAAGAAGATGGCCGTCAAGAAACCAGGCAAGGGAAAGGCTACCAAGGCCAGATCTGGTGGGCGGAGACTTGATGATCTTCTCGGAGGCGGATTTCCTTTCAGATCATGCAGTCTGGTAGAAGGTCCTGCGTTCATTGGAAAGGATGTATTCCTCACCCAGTTCATTGCAGAGGGCATCAAATACGGCATACCATCTCTCATAGTTCTCACTCACTCCACCACATCCAAGTTCAGGAAGAGATTGGTGGAGATGGATTACAAACTAGAGGAAAGGGAGAAGGCCGGCCTTTTATCCTATATTGATTGTCATGCAAAGACGGTGGGTCTGAGGGGGAAGAATCCCTTTGCGATCTATCTGAACGGTGTTGATGACCTAAATGCCCTTTCAAAGGCCATGGATAGGTTCCAATCGGGTTTCGGGGAGCGTTTCTTCTACCATCGTGTAGTATTCGAATCGCTTTCCTCGATAATCCGGGCCCACGGTATAAATGCCACCATGGAATTCATCAATAATGTGGCAACAAGGACGAAGACACACAAGGGCATAGCGCTCTTCGACCTTGCCAGCGGCATACATAAACCCGAGGAGATAACCTCGATCCAGCAATCAATGGACGGTTCCATAGTGCTGAAGGAGGAAAAAGGAAGGCATCTTCTGAAGGTTAAGGGCCTCTCCGGGACCAAGGGGAAGGATTGGGTGCAGTACAAGTTCGATGAGAGTGGTTTCGATATCTTCGGCAGTTTCTCTTACAGCTATATCAAATGATCCACCTCGTTCATCAGGGTGTTCTCGTGTCCCCGTAAAAGGTTCAATGGAAGCTTTCAGGAAAGGGAATATCTGCAGAAGATTATGTTGGAAAGTGTGGATACCAGCATGAAAAGGTTCATTGCACTCGATGAGATGGCCCCCCATGTGAGGAGAGCAGTCATGAGGTGGATCGGGTCACTCTTCCATGAGGGTCTTGTAATCGAAGTGGGAAACGGTGTTCTTCCCTGAACTTCGAATCCATATCGCGATGATGAGCGCTATCACGATCAGTATGATGATGATGAGTATCGGGAGGATCGGCATTTCACCGTTGCCTTCTTCCTTGATGGGTTTCCTGTATGTAAAAGGAGAAGAGGGCAGGTCTGAATCGTTATCTCCGCCTTCTTCTGAGGAGAGATGGACCATCATTGGTATCCCATCTTCACTCTCCAGGCTGTCGAGGTTCAGCTCGTAATTCCCCGATCCGGGCGGTGTCTCATCCATCCTGAACGATCCGATTATCCCGACATCTCCGATGATCACGGCCCATATTGCCTGGTAAGGCTCCCCCATCGCCATGATGCTTACCTTACCATCCTTTACGGTGACCGTGATATTGTCTATCATGAGCAGGTTTGCCTTGATTTCCTCCTTTACGATGATAAGGAGGGGGTGTTCCTGCGACGTTCCCCCATTTGGATCCTTCACCCCTATCCAGATCGTCAGGTCGGGGGAGGATATATCGGAAGGGATCGAGATATTTAGAAGCAGTCCGTCTATCTCGATGAGTTCGTATTCCGAGAAGGCAACAAGTGTATCCGGTTCGTTATCGATATCATCGACCAAGTAATGGATGCCGCAAAGGTCGATCTCCCTGTAACTTCCCTTTACTATCTCCGTTGTCCAGTTGGGTGGGACGTTGAGCAATGGTGGATCGTTCACCGGCTCTATGTCGATCAACACCGTTGATCCTGTCCTACCCCCCCTTCCATCCTCCAGAGAGATAGTGAAGTTCGCCGTTCCGAACCGGTCCACAGAGGGTCGGATGTGTATCGTATCGTTGGATGGTAAAGAGACGGACCAGAGTTCATCGGATATGCTGGAGATGGACCAGAACAGCTGATCTCCTTCCTGATCGGATGGGTGCAGGTCCTCGAGCGGGAGGTAAATATCCTGGTCTTCGGTCATATTGAGTAGAAGGATCGGGATCATCTGTGGAGCGTCATTCACGGGGGATACCTCGACCGTTATCCCGGTCACGATCTGATCCGTTCCATCCGAGACGTTGATCGAGAGGTATGCATTTCCGTACCAGTTCGGTGATGGTTCGAGTGTGAACAGGCTACCGTTCAGTTCCATCGAGATACAGGATCCGCAAGAAATTTCGATCGTGAAGATCAGTTCGTCACCATCGGGGTCCGAGAACCATTCGCCAAGGTCGATCTCCATACTCGTGTCCTCTTCCATGGTGATAACCGATGGTGCTGTCTCCTCCGGGGCATCGTTTACCGATGTAATGGAGATAGAGAGATTGATCTCAAGTACAGCTCCATCCGGATCGGAGATGGTCATGTTCACGTAGCTGTTCCCGAACCAATCCTCCCACTCTGTGTAGAGAACAAGATAGGGTGAAGATGAGAGGTTCATGGAGGTAACCAGATTGGGGGCTCCTGTTACCTTGCCGGTCAACGAGAAGAAATCGTCATCCGGATCTCTGATGAAGTATGACAGGTTGATATAGGAGGATTGGCCCTCGGCAAACCTGTGTGGATCCGGGAATCCAACTATCTCTCTAGGGGCATCGTTGACGTTCTCGAGCCTTACCCGGATGAAGGTCCAGTTCGTGAGACCTGACCAGTCCTCTACCTGCATCCGGAGCTGACAGACACCGTTGATGTCGGGTTTGGATGTGAGATGAAGGTCGGTTCCCACGATCTCTGCCTTGACCTTTGATTCTGTATGGTCGGTGTAATCGGTGCCGTTCCAGATGGTGTAGTTGAGGCTGTCCCATGGGTCCGGATCGGAGAACGTTCTGTTCAGAGGATAGATGAAGGTCCCGAAGTCCTCGAGTAGATCTATGGTCCGGTTGTTCCTGTCGTATGTGGGTTCGGTGTTGTTGATCCATGTTCGGAGAGCCGTTCTCTCACTGCCTGCCAGGTCAACAAGGCCGGTCCTGTCTGCGGGGGCCAGGTCATGAAGCCAGTTCCAGCCGAGGAACTCTACATCGAGGTCCTCTTCAGCAGTGAATCGGTTGAAGAGGCTTGAGACGAACCTGCTCTGTTCCAGCTCACCTCCGAACGCAGGGTCCGCGGACCAGGCAGCCTCCGAGAGTGCGAACGGTTTGTCCTCGAAATGGAGGAAGACCCTGCTGTAATAATCGTTGTCCATGTCGCTGACCCTGTTTATACCTGAAACGGAGAAGGGATATGTCGTGAAGGTGAGGACATCCATACGGTCAGGGTCGAAATGCTCCAGGATAGAGAGGTTTGCTTCCCTGTTCTCTGCCACATTCTCCCGAGAGAAGGTGCAGAAGACCTTTGTTTCGGGGGAGAGCGCCTTTACGGCGTCGTAGGTTTCGTTGTAGAGTGAGATGTAATGCTGGAACCCGTTGTCCGATGCTCCCATCCCGTATTGCTCGAACCATCTGTTGACCTCGTTGCCTATGGAGAGATAACTCGGTCTGCTGGCGTTCACTATGTCCTTTGCCGACTGGATATAGAGTGCTCTCCAGGTCGGATCGCTGAGTGTTGCAGATGGGAGCGTCGGTGGGGTTACAAGTGTCATTCCGGTTCCGTGGAAGTTCATGTGGACAAGTGGGAACATGTTGTTCTCTCTGATGAGGCCGTCCACGAAGAGCTCGCCCCAGCTCCCCTCCAGGTCGGTAGAGAGATTGTAGAACGGTGAGGGGCGCCCCCATACGGGAACGAACTGGGTGAACTTCGAGGCGTTGGCATAGGTCATTGCCAGGTCGCCTCCTGTTTCCGTGGTGGGGAGGATCCCCTTGTAGAATCCCCACGGGGGGAGCTCCGGATCGTCGATAGGTGTGATCTCAAGGACCCCTTCTTCTGCATTCGTGTCGAACATGGTTGTGGAGGGGAGCAGGAATGCTATGATCGTGATGAATGCGAGGGCTCTCCTTGAAGCGGCGTCCATGCTTGCCAAATCGAGTGTGTCTATTTATCCGTTGCTCATAGATGTATAATTTTTTATTGTTGGGGAATTGTGATAAATGGTCGAGTGGGTTTCCGGCCACTTGCTCTAAACGTGTTAGGACAAAGAACGAACATGTGGTCATGTTCTTCTCATTTCACAGCTCCCCGGTGTTGCTCAACTGTATCAGTCTGGGGTTTTATTCCATTCTCAGTCCATCAGCATAAAAAATATATATTACTTATAATAATTATATGATGATAATATGCCCACAACAATTCAGATAAAAGTTGGAACGAGAGAGAACTTGAAACGATTTGGACATAAAGGGGAGTCATACGACAACATAATCGATAGATTGATGAATT
>JAYEPK010000565.1:0-7726 GCA_034723935.1 Thermoplasmatota archaeon | reverse complement strand
GTTTCCGGGACCGTCTCCATTGAATGGAGCTCCTACGACGAGGAGGACCCGGACGAGGACCTTACCTACTCGATCTACTACATGCATTCCTCGGATACGAACTGGAGAGAACTTGTCACCAATATGCCAAATACAGGAAGCTATGACATGGATACGACCGAGTTTGATGACGGAGTTTACACCATCAAGGTCGTCCTCATGGATACAAGGGACGAGCCGTCACCTTCATCTTCGGTCTACTTCACGATATACAATCCGGATGCGCCCGAGGTCATCAGCGCAACCGGACCAACGGCCACGGTAGATACTGGTAAAGCAAAGTTCACCTGGTTCGCAGAGGATGATGACCCGGGTGAAACGGACCTTCTCATGATCTGGTTCTACATCTCCTCGGACGGTACGAACTGGGAATCCGTTGCAGAGGGGCTGCCCAACCTCGGGACCTATACAATGGATGTTTCGACCCTTGATGATGGTAGCTACAATGTGAAGATGATCATCGCAGACTGCCAGGAAGGAGAGTTCAACATGACAGTGGAGCATCTCTTCCCGACCCTCATCGTGGATAACAACGATCCTCCGACCATTGAGATCACACAGGGTCCGGACCCGACAGTAGAATACGATGAGAGCGTGTCCGTCAGCTGGGGAGCATCCGATCCGGAAGATGATGAACTGCTCTACTCCGTATATTACAGAAAAAGTGGAACGGAGACATGGATCCCGGCAAACAACGGCCTTGATCTTACCTCCACGACCTTCTCCATCGATACATCGACCCTTGATGATGGGGTATACGAGATGAGGATCGTTGCAAAGGAGGATGAGAGGGGAGGTTTCGAGAGCGAGGTACTTGCCCAGAGCTTCACCATCAAGCATGTTTCAGCTGTTATCGATGATGATGACGATGACACCATCGGCGACGATGATGATGGGGAGACAAAGGACAGTGGCATGATGCTCGTTGCAGTGTTCGGAGCCATCGCATTGTTGATGGTCATTGGACTCATTGCTGTTGGATTGGTCATAATGAAGAAGAAACAGGCAGAGGCACAGATACCTCCGCCGGGCGGTTTCCCCGGACAGATACCGGGACCAAATACGGCTCAACTCCCCGGTCAGGACGTGACCCAGGGACAGCTTCCTCAGCAGCAGGTATCACAGCTTCCTCCTGCACCTGCTCCGGAGACACAGGCACCTCAAACCCCTGCTCCTCTTGAAACACCTGCAGTTCCTGCTCTGGAGACACAACCACCTGCGTCGGTTCCAGATGCGCCGGCACCTGAAACCGCGGCTCCCGAACAGACTGTTGAGGTGTCCGCACCTCAGGACCCTCCACCTACGCAGTAGATATGGGGATATGGCAAAGAACAGGGGGGCATTCCGCTCCCCTGTTTTCTCTTATTTTCCATAACGGATATATATGAATATACATCATGGCCCGTGTGCTCGTTCAGCATACGGGGTGTATACATGTCCGGTCAGATCGAACGAATTCCAATACTGATAGCTTTATTGTTCCTTGCCGCTGCTGTCCTTCCCATGATGGCACCTGCAAGTGAAAGTATATTGTCCGCTCCCTCCAGAGGCATGGAGGGTTATCGGGAGACGCTGAACGTCTCATTTCCAAAACCGGAGTTCTACACTGATCAGGATCCTCATTACAGTCAGAACAACCTTGAGGCGAATACCTGGGAGGATATTGCCTTCGTGGTGCTCCTTCAGAACAAGGACCGGATCAAGATAAAAGAGAACCAGGGCACACAATCAGGTACCGCCAAGTGCGGTGACATATATCAGGCCGCATTCGTGACCATTGATGGTAAGAAGGTGTCCACGGGTACACAGCAAAGGATAATTGTGGAAGATTTCACTGCCACGTGGTGCGGTTACTGCACCGGTGTGATAGGGGCCATGAACCGACTTGACATGGATGGGACCATGTTCCCGGATAATTACATTGGAGTAGAATGGCACTCCGGCGGAGGTACTTACGGAACCGGTGAACCCCTGGCAAATGCGGTGGAGAGAAGGGATTCCTATGAGATATCCGGAGGTATTCCACGTTATATCATCGATGGAATGGATCCGTGGGTCGGAGGCAGCGGATCAGCGAACGAGTCATCCATAGACAACCGTATCAGGAACTCCATCAGCAACAGGGATGACACAGCTCCGATCAGCCTAGTTGCGCATGGTGGACACACATCAAGCAGTGCATGGGTCGAGTTCACTTTCACCGTGGAGAGCGAAACGTTCGATAACAGGAACGTTGAAGCTCATGTATTCCTCATCCAGGATGCGTATCCCAGAAGACATGGAACGAACCCGAACGCAAGGCTCGGATGGATCGGACAGGACCTGTACACACAGAAAGTGATGCAGCTGGAATCACCTCTGGTCCAGTTCAAGGAGAGCAGAATGCTCTCGGAGATCAATGAAAAGGGGTATGTCCAGGAGGAGTTCGATATCGAGTGGCAGGCCTCCGACAAGGAGGACGGTACGCTCCTCAACATCGATCTGTATTACCGGCAGGGTCGGGATGACTGGGTCGAGATAGCTACCTCCGTCCCGAATACCGGACGCTATTCGTGGGATACAATGGACCCCAGGATCCCGGATGAAGAAGATTACTATCTGAAGATCATGATCGTGGACAGCGACGGACTGAAGGCAGAGGTCGAAACCGACCTCAGATTCGAGATCAACAACCCGGACCCACCCACGATCGCGGTCACCGAACCGACGGAGATCGGCACCATCATGACCGGAACGGGGGAGGTCAGGTGGAGGACATGGGACGATGAGCAGGACACAACAGAGATAACAATAGATCTCAGTATATCATCGGATGGTGGGGAGAACTATGAGCTTCTCGGAACGAACCTGGAGAACACGGGTTCGTTCACATGGGACACCATGACCTTTGCCGATGGTGCCGAATATACAATACTGTTGAGAGCAACTGACATAACCGGCCTCTTCTCGGAGACCGGAACATTGCTCTTCGAGGTGTTCAACAATGATGTTCCAACGGGGACGATAACATTCCCGGAGGACGGCTCGGAGGTGGGGGGGGAGATAGAGATCACCTGGGATTCTCTGGACGAAGAGGATGAGGCCAAAGAGATGAAATATGATCTCTACATAATGTACCTTGACGACGGTATCTGGATAAAACTTGCATCCGATCAGATGAATACCGGCTCGTTCACACTTGATACTACGACCCTTGAGTTCGGTGACGGGGACCACAGGTTGAGACTGATCCTGAGGGACAGCAACGGAGCATATTCCGATCCGAACATCATTGACATGGAGATATACAATCCGGACGCACCGGTCATTTCCAACACGATCTCACCCAGGAGCCCTCTATCCGGAACAGCATCCTTCGGATACATGCTCTCCGACCCGGACAGAGGGGAGACACCGCTGCTTTCGCCCTCGTTCCTTATCTCGAGCGACGGAAGCACCTGGGAGGACCTTCTTCTGAGCTCTGCCAATACGGGAACCTTCGACCTTGATGTGAGCAATATGGAAGATCGTGAATATCAGCTGAAGATAACAGTTGCGGATCCAAAGATCCCCTCACTGGTATCGGAGTTCATCTATCCCGCGTTCGAGGTCAACAATCCCGACGCCCCCGAAATAGAGTGGGTCTCACTGCCTTCGGCAGGTGATAACGTTACGGGAGAGCTCTCCCTCAGCTGGAGCGGTTCCGATAAAGATGGTGATGTACTGAAATATTATATCTCCTATTCACCGGAGGGAGATCCCGGCTGGTATCCTGTATCGGATGCCCAGGGAATGACCTCGAGCTCATATGTCTGGAACACCTCCGATCTTGACAGCGGCAACTATCAGATCAAGGTCCTTGTCAGGGACGGATCGAAGGATACACTTGAGACCGAGATAGCGACGGACACTTTCCGGATATATGTCCTCAAAGAAGTGGAAGATAAGAATTCCGAAACAGGGAACGGAAAGAGCGGTTCCATAGATGATGGAAACAACAATTCTCTGTTCATACTGCTTGCGGCAGGTATTGCTGTGATACTCATTCTGCTTACTGTGATGATCGTTATCGTCATGGTCCGCAGGAGACAGCAGCCCCTGATGATGGCACCCCCTATGGTGCCTCAGATGGGCGGGGTGCAGAGTGGGCAATACCTACCTCCGCAGCAGGCAGGGCAGCAGAGAGCCCGGCTTCCGCCACCTGCTGCAGTACCACAAGGTCCGCTCCCACAGGCTCCTGCTCCAATGCAGACCCCTGCAGCAGTGTCACAAGGTCCACATCCACAGGTTCCTGCCGCACCTCTGAACACGTTTCAGCAGATCCCTGCTGCGGTGCCGCAAGGTCCGCTTTCCCAGGCACCCGCTCCGATGCAGGCTCCTGCTTCGGTGCCACCAACATCAGTGGCCCCTATCACACAAATGCCCGCCCCTCCGGCTCTTCCGCAGCGGAGAAGGATCATAAGAAGATGATCTGCCCTGGAACAATATCGTCACAGGTCCGAGGAGTTCAGTTCATCTTTCTTCCATCTCCGGATGATACTGTAGAGCACTGGTGTTACGAGAATGGTCATCAAGGTCACTATGATGACGATCGAGAACTCATCAGGGGACAGGTATCCTTCTTTGAGACCGAACTTTATCAATATGAACTCGAGAGCTCCCCTTCCCCCCATCGAAGCTCCAATGAGAAGGGCACCGGCGGGAGCTATCTTCTTTATCCGGGCTCCGGCACCGCACCCCACGATCTTACCCATGAATGCGAAGAAGGAAAAAAGCACGACACCGACAAAGATGTAAAGGATCGATCCCCCTCCATCAGATACAAGTGTTGCACCCAGAAGGAGCCCCACAACTCCGAAGAAGATCGGGGAGAAGAGAGCATCCATCATGTACGTGAACGTCTCCTTGAACTTCATCCAGTTCACCCCTCGTTTCAGCATGGGGTCAGGGAGCACCCCCCACTGACTGAGGATGAGTCCTGCAAGGTAAACGCCGATCACTTCGTGCAGTCCAACCCATTTGGAGAATATACCAAGTACCAGGGC
The DNA here is from genome assembly GCA_034723935.1 of Thermoplasmatota archaeon. Lineage (GTDB taxonomy): Archaea > Thermoplasmatota > Penumbrarchaeia > Penumbrarchaeales > Penumbrarchaeaceae > JAYEPK01. The sequence continues at coordinate 2,663 of JAYEPK010000565.1, read as the reverse complement.
GGAGAGGAAACCTACGGATAGAAGCACCTCGAAACCCTTGGACGCGAACCTGTCCAGCAGTTTCTGAGACACTCTGGACAGAATATAGAATGTTATCAGAAGGAAGGCAATGACCTTGACGGAGGTCCAAAGGAGCCCGAGAACGGTCGAAGCAGGTCCGGTCACCTCTCCGATGATCGGTATCAAGAGCTCCGGGGTCCCGGATACAAGTGAAAGGACAACTCCCAGCACGAATACGGCCAGTATGTCATCTATAAAGCTCGCTCCCACGACTATGGTCCTCAATCTATCATATTTTGTGTTGCTAAGTACGGCCGATGAGACCTCGATGGCGGAGTTGGAGAGTATGGCGCCCAGGAAGAGCGAGGTCTCAAGGGAGAGTCTGAACACCAGGAACGATAGAACGAAGATCATTGCAAATGACACTAAGACACCCATGACGCCGACAATGATGGAGGTCCATTTCATCTGGCGGAACGTGGTGAAATCGGTGTGAAGACCGCTGTGGAACATTATAACGATTATCGCGAACTCGGAGAAAGCTATCAGGTCTGGTGTTCCGATCAACGGGTCCTCAGAAAGCAGGTTCAAAAGAAGCGGGGAGAGGGCAAGACCTCCGATGACCTCGCCCGCTATCGGGGAGATATTGAACCTCTTGAAAAGAAGGCCTATGGATCTGCTGAACAGGAGAAGGAGCAGGAGGGCGAGTAGCGTATCGGTTATTGGTTCAAGCAGAGCCGTGTCGGATCCCTCCGGATCAGTTCAGGTCCTCCTTGAGGACGACCTTTCCCTTTTTGAATATCCTTATCGTTCCGGAGGATGAGAGTGCGAAGGAAACACCCGATGTCGTGTAAGTGATGGACGCTGCAGCAAGATGCCTTCCGCCAAGCCCACCCATTGTCTGGACCTCCGGGTCCACCATAATATACCGTCCGGCACTGAGTATCTTGCCCTTGGAATCGATAATGAAGGCTCCATCCAACTGGGCGAACTCCTTGATGGATTCCCAGTTCTCCTTGTTCAGAATTGACCTTACCTCATCGTTCTGATTGTGATATGGATTGATCACCAGCTGTCTGGATTCCTCGAGGACCTTTTTTGTATCACCCACGATGAAAAGGGCGCCGATATGGGAGCCTTCCCTTCCCTCCAGGTGGATCTCGAAGACGATCTTGAGAAGGGCCTCCATGACCTCTCTGTCAACTACATCCGAGAGTTCGTTCATGACCCTGTAAAAAGGCATTGCCGAGGAGTTGAACTCGAGAAGGAACTTGAAGGGGTAATCGGAAACCAGGAGCACATCCATGTCCTCGCTGATGTAACCCCCGAGGAAGATCCGGAAGATCAGCCTCTCGATGAAATCCATGAAATATATGGAATTCTCGAGGTTCCGGGCATATGTGTAGTAGATCACACCTTCCCTCACATTGACATCCTTTCCCCTTGAGGTAAGAACGATCGTCTTTTCTGTTTGCAGTTTTTCCATTATGGTCGTCAGGAAATCCTCGTTGTCAGAAACGACAATGGAGAGATCGTAGGTCTTATCCTTGCTGAAAAGTTCATCTGCAACCGGGAACATCTATTATCCGCCGTTCATCGGGCAGGGTCAATATAAATGTTTCACAGCAAATACCTGGAAAAAGGAAAAAACAATGAAAGAAAACTATAAACCCACGTCACCTCTTTCAGAGAACGGTGAGATGAGTTGACCACCAAGGAGTTCAAGCAGTTCCCGTTCATGGAGCTTCCGAGAGGTATTCTGATAAAACACGGGGCCGTTCACGAGAGTGGAAGTGTATGCCGGAATAATTTCCATCTTGAGGGCCGGGGTCTGATCGTCTGCGACCCTGTGACAGAGAGTATCGCAGGGAAAGATATCGAGAGGTCACTGGGCGAGGCGGGATACGAAACCGATGTGATCAAGATCGAGGGTGCGACCGATGTCTCGGTGAATATCGTAAGCGAATACATCGAGAACCACGGCAAGTATTTCATATTGGGTGTCGGGGGCGGTAGGCCCATCGATGTCGCGAAGTACGTTGCCTTTTCGAAGGACCTGGAGTTCATATCGGTTCCCACTGCAGCATCTCATGACGGCATTGCCTCTTCGAGGTCCTCCATCGAGATGGACGGGAGGAAGAAATCCATCAAGGCAAGAGCACCGCTCGGTGTGATCGCGGACACCAACATCATAACGAATTCCCCCTACAAGCTTCTGGCTTCCGGTTCGGCGGATATTATTTCGAACTACACGGCAGTTCTCGACTGGAAGCTTGCTCACCGGCTGAAGGGGGTCATGTTCTCGGAGTATGCTGCGGCACTTTCGGAGATGACGGCGAAACTGGTCCTGGAAAGGGCAAAAGACATCAAACCCAGGCTCGAGGAGTCGGTAAGGATCATCGTCAAAGCGCTCGTCAGCTCATCTGTTGCTATGTCGATCGCGGGCTCTTCGAGACCCGCATCCGGGTCAGAGCATATGTTCGCGCATGCGCTCGATGCGATAGCCGAGAGACCCGCCCTTCACGGAGAGGAGACCGGTGTGGGAACGATAATGATGATGTACCTCCACGGAGGGGACTGGAAGAAGATTAAGGATGCGCTTATGATCATAGGAGCTCCCGTTGACGCAAAAGGTCTGGGGGTCAAGGAAGAAGAGATCATAA
>JAYEPK010000564.1:0-1702 GCA_034723935.1 Thermoplasmatota archaeon | reverse complement strand
GACCTTCTCGAAGCCCACATTCTACGGGGACAAGGATGCGAATTATCCGGCGAACGATCTGGATAACAACAGCTGGGATGAGATAGGTTTTGTTGTTTTCTTCCAGGATCAGCACAAGACATCCAAGACCGTTGGCTCGAACACAGCAACGGTTGCCGATATTTACCAGGCGATCTACGTGAACCTGAGCGGGGATTCCAAATCCACCGGGACAACCCAGACCATATTGATGGAGGACTTCACAGCCACATGGTGCGGTTATTGTGCATCCATTATAGGAGCGATGGAAAGGCTTGACCATTCCTCATGGTGGCCTGACAAGTACATCGGTGTTGAGTATCATATTTCAGGAACTTACGGTAACACTGTCGGAGGAGCGAGGAAGAACTATTACTGTTCAGGATCGGGAATTCCAACGTGGGTCATAGATGGTGAGGACATGACCATTGGAGGGGGGACGGACCCGAATTCAACCTCGACAGATAACAGTATCAAAGCAAAGATAAACGCAAGGATCTCTCCATCCGCATTCAATATTACTGCCTTCGCAGGTCATTCAGACACCCAGGCATGGGTGAACTTCAGTTTCAGCATCGAAGACCAGACATTCGACAACAAGATGGTGGACTGTGACATAGTTATGATCCAGGATGCGTTCCCTAGGAGACATGGAACGAACACCAAAGCCCGCCTGGGCTGGATAGCGCAGTCCATGAAGACGGTGAACATCTTCCAGTCCGTATCGGGCACACCGCCTATAATAAGCAACGTTCTTCCTTCCAATGGTTCGGTCCTTTCCGGACAGCAGGTGATAAGTTTTGATGTAACAGACCCTGATGCATCCGATGAGCATATTGCATCCACTGTTGGTGTGAGAGCGGTTGGAGACTCCGAATGGACACCTATCGTCAAGAAGGACGGTGCATTCACATGGAAAACCGCCACCCAGACCTCCGGCAACTACGATTTCCCGGATGGTTCCTACGATGTGAAGATATCATCTATCGATTACTGGGGTGAAAGTGCCGAGACAACATTCGGGGTGGACGTTCTGAACCCTGATGATCCGGACCTGATGCTGGATCAGACGTTCATGCAGGAGCAGTTGGACCTGGATGGTATCATGGAAGGTGCCCTGAACATAAAATGGCAGGCAGAGGACGATGAGGATGGAAGCGACCTATCGATCGACATTTTCTACACCCGACCGGATATAGACTGGGTGCAGATCGCCGATGGCATCGAGAACACCGGGCTTTACTCCTGGGACACCATGGACCCGAGGGTTCCCGATGGTGACAGATACATGATCAGGGTAGTTGCCATCGATAGTGATGATCAGACCACCGAGGTGGAAACAACATTTGGCATCGAGATCAACAATCCAGATGCCCCGACGGTTTCGATCCAGACACCTTCCGAAGGCCAGGAACTTTCCGGGCAACCCATCATCAGATGGGTGGCACTGGACGAGGAATCATCCTCGATAGATCTCACCATTGACGTGTATATCTCCTCGGATGACGGTGTTACGTGGGAGGACCTCAAAAGAGGTGTTTCGTCCACGGGCTCTATGAAGTTCGACTCCACCTATTACGAGGATGGAGGCAGTTATCGGATCAAGATAGTTGCAACGGACCCGACAGATCTTGTAGCAACCGCGATATCCGACGTTTTTACCATCTACAACAATGATATTCCG
>JAYEPK010000563.1:0-7737 GCA_034723935.1 Thermoplasmatota archaeon | reverse complement strand
TGGAGGTACCTATAGGACATGATCTAAAGCAGATGTGTGAGATGTCAAAGGCGAAATCTGTTGTTCATGGTATTGTCCAATTCAAGGGGAAAGAAAAGAACCAAATATTGGCATTATCGGATCCAGATGAAAGATCATCCATCGAGACCGCAATTGAGCAGATGACCAAGGATGGAATTATCACTGAAAAGGATGGTATCATCTTCTTGAATGATGGCGGTTCCAATTTGAAGCTCGAATGCAAGAAAAAATGAGACATCTGTTTGATCCTTCACCATTCCGATCCGAATGAAAAGATGGGAGGGTGGGATAAGAGAGTTCTGGAACCGAGAACATCACGATCCACAGATATCCTTTGGTACGGGGAGCGATCCTCTTCCTTCAGAGGGATACCATCAAGAAATTGTTATCCACATGGTGGCAGGGAAGGATAAGAAATATATATCACCATACCAATCTCTCATATTATGGGAGAATAAACATATGAAATATTCCGGAATGTCATCCCGGGAGAGATATCTTCTTGAGGAGATCTCCCTGAGATCGATAAAGATCATTACCCCTTTGATAACCTCCGGCATACTGGGAGAAACGATCGAAAACACCTACAGGATACTCAACAGAATGGTCAAAAAGGATCTAATGATCAGGCTTGAAAAGGGAAAATATATCCCCATAAGTGATCAAGAGGAGATGGACATATACGAGGTAGCGAGCCATATAATCGTACCTTCCTACATCTCATTCTGGTCTGGAATGCATATATATGGTTACACAACCCAGGTCCCTACTACAGTATATGTAATGACAACAGTTCAAAAATCCCCCCTCAATATGATGGATTGTACAGTGAGATTCGTGAAGAGCTCCCATTTCTTCGGATACGAGAAAATAGGAGAAATGGTCATTGCGGAAAAGGAGAAACTTTTCTTGGACTGTCTTGAATTTCCTCATTACTCAGGTGGTATCAACGAGATAATGTCAGCAATGAAAAAAGCTGATATCGATATGGACCTTATGATAGATTACGCAAGGAGGATGAACGTAAGATCCCTGAATTCCAGACTTGGATATCTGATAGAGGCTTTGGAGATCGACGGGCAGATCGATGAGCTGGAGGAACGGATATCAAGGGTGTACATACCCCTGGATCCATCTTCCAACAAGAATGGAAAGAAGAATAAACGCTGGATGATACTGGACGATCTCGGGTGATATATTGCTGACGAGAAAACAATTAAAGAATTTCAATCCAGATCCCGTTCCGCTTCATATGATGGAACTGGATTATATACAATCTATTTTGCTCAGACATATTTACGCAAAGAACCGGACCCCCGTTTTCAAGGGAGGGACATGTCTGAGAAAGGTACACGGCCTCAACAGATATTCGGAGGATCTGGACTTCAACATGATCGGAGGAGACCCTGAGGAATTGTTGAGAGATGGCATAAAGGGTCTTGAAAGGACGGGGATACCGGCGAGGATCGTGAACAAGGACGACAGGAAGAACGTATTTCTTGCAAGGTTGAGATATCAGGGTCCTCTTTATAACGGAACATCCATCTCGGAGGGATCGATGGAACTCGAGTTCTCCAAATACGAGGTGAGGCACAAACCGGAATGGAATACAGTAATGGAGAAGTATCCTGATACCGGGACGTTCATGATCAGAACCATGGCGAAAGAAGAGATACTGGCGGAGAAGATAAGGTCACTCGTTCAGAGGAAGAAGGTAAGGGATCTGTACGATGTCTGGTTCATGCTTGAAAAGGGTTTTGGCTTATCAGAGAAACTGGTGGAATCAAAATTTAGGGATGTGGGAATGGAACCTATCGGGATCGAGAAAATATTGGAATGTTATGTGGTAACCGATAACGAATGGGAAAGGGATATGAAGAATCTCATCAATATGGTCCCCGGACTTGAGAATATTCGCGGATCGATAGTGAAAACGATCTCTGATATGGGTCCCACCCACCAAATTGATATTAAACCTGAGGAATGAAGATCCGATCATTGATCCTATTCATCACGGTCCATAGCTTCAAACTGCGGATGCGGGGAGCGCTCCTAGCGAGGGGTCCTTCATCACTTATTCTATACCAACAGCATTGTTCAGGATGGAGGGCCCCTCGATCTGCTGTACGAACGGTGACATCATACACAAATTCGAAACAATAAATCGATCATGATCCCTTCCGTATGATACGACAGTGGAGCTTGAAAGCAATAATATAAGGGTGTTTCCCATCACCTATTTCACTCTTAGGTCCGAACCTGAACATTATGGAAAAATTCCCCTTCGGGGAGCCCGATCATGTAAGGAGAATATCATCATAAAATTCTTCAAAAAAGGAAAAATAGTGATTTGAATGAGATCTGAAATAGCATTCGACAACGAGAAGTACCTAAAAGAACAGTCAAAGGCGATCCTTAATCGTGTTCAGCGTTTCGACAACAAGCTGTACCTCGAATTCGGAGGGAAGCTGCTCTATGACTATCACGCATCACGGGTCCTTCCTGGTTTTGATCCCAATGTAAAGGTGCGTCTCCTCCAGCAGCTTCGTGACAAGGTCGATATAATCCTGTGCATCCATACAGGCGACATAGAGCGAAAGAAGGTCCGTGCGGACTTCGGAATAACATACGATTCCGATGCATTCAAACTGATCGATGATCTTCGAGAGCGTGAACTTGATGTGAATGCGGTCGTGATAACAAGGTTCTCCGGAGAGCCAGGAGCCACTACGTTCAAACGCAAACTCGAGCGTCAGGGTATTAACGTTTACACGCACAGACTGATACCGGGGTACCCTTCCGATATCGATCTTATAGTGAGCGAGGACGGTTATGGTGCCAATCCGTACATCGAAACGTCGCGTCCCGTAGTGGTGGTAACGGCTCCGGGTCCAAACAGCGGAAAGATGGCAACCTGCCTCTCTCAGATCTACCATGATCACAATCGAGGAATAAAAGCAGGCTACGCCAAGTTCGAGACCTTCCCGATCTGGAATCTTCCTCTGCGCCACCCTGTGAATGTAGCTTATGAGGCCGCTACGGCGGACCTGAAGGATGTCAACATGATCGACCCTTTCCATCTCGATAACTGCAAAGAGAAAGCCGTGAACTACAACCGTGATGTCGAGGCATTCCCGATCTTACGTCGGATCCTGGCCCGTATCTCGAACGATACAGTGATATATCGCTCTCCCACTGAAATGGGAGTGAACCGGGCAGGCTTTGCCATAATAGACGATAAAGCCTCTGCAGAGGCCGCGAAACAGGAGATGATCCGGAGATATTTCCGATATGCGACCGAAGTTGCCCTGGGTGTGGCAGAAAAGGAATCGGTGCAGAGGATTAAAATGCTCCTTGAGGAGTTCGATCTGAAACCCGAAACCCGGTCGGTCGTTCTACCCGCTCGAGAGGCAGCAGAACGGGCGGAGGAGAAAAAGGATAAAGGTAACCGGGGAATATTCTCCGGAGCTGCTATTCAGCTTCAGGATGGCAGAATGGTCATCGGAAGAAACTCGTCGCTGATGCATGCCTCTTCAAGCCTTGTATTGAACACCATTAAACAGCTTACGGGGATCCCTCATGACACCGAGTTATTGAGCCCGGAAACGATCGCTTCCGTTACCAGTTTGAAGAGGGACATCCTGGGAAGGTCCTCGATAAGTCTGGACCTTGAAGAAACGCTGATCGCGTTGAGCATCAGTGCGACGATCAATAACCCGGTACGTCTTGCAATGGAGCAGTTGAAAGAGCTGGCGGGCTGCGAGGTGCATCTTACACATATACCGAGTCCAGGGGATGAAAAGGGTCTTCGTCAGCTCGGGGTAAACCTCACCTGCGACCCGTACTTTGCAACCAGGAGGCTTTTCGTTTCTTAATGCTCTCTTGTTGAAAAAGTGAGTGTTGCTGTTTAGATGGGGTATGGAACGTGGAGAGACCAAAGTATCAAATTATTCATCCATAACAAGCTTTCCTCATACACGAGCAACGTTGTTTCCATCTATATCCATCCAATTGATGCTCACTTCCGATGGGAAGCCCCCCTTCCCATGTATTTTTCAGGGGTTTGAGAAATGCATTTACCAAAGGAGATGACAAAGGAGCTCAAGAAACTGGAGAAGAGCTACAAAAAGGAGTTGTATATCAAAATGGAGAAACTGTACGTGAACAAAGCTAACCTGTCGGAACGCATCAGGGCCCTGGGAAGGATCCATGAGAAGTACTTCGCCGACCATTCAATGATTCTTGACAGGTACTGGAACTACTGAACATATCATACTTACCATTGGACAATAAGAGAACCTTCCTGCAATCAAGGGACCACACCTGAAAGATCCCGGGTCTTTATCTTCTCCACTCAGATGAATATTCTACTCACCATAGCTCTCTACCGTAGGGTCCTCCACCTTTCCCATGAAGAGTATCTGACCGGTTGTCTGGTGTTCGATGAAGAAGATGAACGGATGGTCCGCCCTGAACTTGATGGGTTCCGGTTCGCTCCCACCGATCCCGGAACCGTCATCTGCCATCACAATTCCCGTTGCAGCAGCCGCTTCGGTACCTTTCTCGTTGACCTCCACGAAGGACTTGTGAACCACATCCGTGATGTAGACATTTTCACCGCTTTCCTTGATCCCGGAGAAGTCGGCAAGGTCAGGATCGAACGCTTTTTCCATCCCCATATTCTGAAGATGGTCATTGAGACCGTATCCCAGATCGAACTTGAACTTCGGCAGATAGACGTCCACCCACTCGCCCATGAGATCTGATTTCAACCCCTTCAGATACTCGCAGGATAGCTCCTCCTCCATTGAAGTGATATCATTTCCCCTCGGGAGCAGTATGTACATCGAAAGCTCCTCGTCCTTGTAGGGGAGCTGTAGCATCTGCACGTCATCGTTGTCCGCATAGTTCAGGTCGATCTCCTCGTCACAGATGTTCATCAGTTCCACCTCCTTCTCGCCTCCGTCAGAGAGGTCGAAGTAATCCTCCTGTGTCGCTCCCTCGTCGAACTGCCATTTCCAGTTCGCCTTGAAAAAGATGGCATTGGTAAGGACCATGTATGTATCGATAGAGAGCATTGAGGGATCGATAAGGTCCTTGATGCGGTCGTTGGTCTGTGCCTCGATCCATGCATTTATGGTATCTGCAGAAACCTGAGAATCGCTGAAATCGAGCTCCCTGCCACCTGCAAGATAGTAGTTCTCGACGGCATCCTGGTAGTTATCGTTAAGGTTCTCCCCCTGTCTGAGCCAGTAGGCGTTAGCCGTACTCAATTGATAGCTCACATCACCGGGGTTGAGATGAGACTGGAGGTCCCTTACCATCTGCAGTCTCTCCTCATCATTCTCGGGGAGCTCTATGATATCAATGATCTCCTGTGCCGTCTCTCCCCTCGCTCCCTCGTAGGCCATTCCAAGGGCTATCGCCATAGAATAAGGAGAAAAGAAAACGTTCCTGTCACCGTCAAGCAGTTCCCTGTACATTTCAAAGGAGAACTCGTTGGAGGAGTTCACAACCTCGTTCAGACCCGTATAGCTGGTCTCGTAATTGGGGTCTGCCATTCTTCTGTCCTCTGAACTATCGAGACATCCGGAAGAGAACAGGATGATCACGATGCTCGATGCGAGAAGGATACCTTTCAAGTTCATTCTCTATCACCGTACCAATATTGTCCAAGGGCCCTTATAAATACTCTGGAACAAAAAAAACTTCATCAGAGAGTGGTTCCACAAAGAGAAACCAAATCTGATCTATTTCTCTTGAACCCATACCTTGCAAATTCTTGCCACTGGGCATATTGTATGATTTTGAAGTTTTTGAACACATATACAAGACAATAATAGTTCACCGCTTCAAATAGTGGATCTTGGGAACCCTCCGTCGAAAATCATTTTTAAGACCTGCCACACCAACAGCGTTGTTCAAGATGGAGGGCCCCTCGATCTGCTGTACGAACGGTGAATATTGTGGGTGATTATAAATTGTTCTGTCAATGGATTCGAGAGATACATGTATTTTGAGATGAGCTTTTCGACCGGAACAAATGTAACCTCTTCGATAGGTTTTCTCAGGTACAATTATATTGAATGATAATGACAGGACCTTGTTTATATACCAACAAGACAGATGCTTCATTAGGTAGTAAAAATGGATGCAACCTATCGTCTGAACCATTACAAGAGAGAGGCAGAAAAGCTCCACAGGAACTACCTTGATACAGTTCCTCTGTCCAAGCGTAAGATAGAGGATTCCTGATCAAACACCCCTATCAGGGATATTAACTCCCCCCCAAGGGACCCAGTCTGAAACCGCAAAACACTTTTTGGGTCCCACCCCTTTTTCTATCTGTTTTTCGAAAACAGGCACCTGTAAAAAAATTACGTTTTAGAAAATTGTAGCACAATTCATTAATATAACAAGTACGGTCCTTGATCAATGACCCGGTCTGAAACCATCGCTGTGTTTGAACGTCCTGAATATAAAAAGGATCGAAAACAGAATGGTAGGTCTAAAAATATCTCAAAAGATGGATCTTTATACAGAAACCGGTTAGAAAGCAACAGGAAAGAAATGGACACATTGGATGATCCTGTTCTATCGATCTTCAATGAGATGAGAAGCGAAGGAACGGTAAAGGTCGAAACCGACACGAAAAAGATAATCGAAAATTCGATCTTCGATTTCGTTGTCGAGATGGAAAAACAGTTCGATGAGCTTTTTTCAGATATTGATGAGATTAAGAGACAGGAAAAACGAAGAGAAAACAGAAATTGAACTTCACATTATTTCACTATGAGATAATCATAAGACTAGTTTTATATAGTTCTCGATTTCCTTTTCTCGATGGGTTCACAAATGAATGGAAAAGAATCAGACATCGATGTCTTCACCAGGAGAGCTGATTTCCGTAAAAAGAGATCCATCAGTATTCTTTCTTTTCCACTGTGAGCGATATTTTACCCAAAGGGTATGGGATTGACGCAAACAGGGGCCCCTACAAGCCCTCCAGCAACATAGGGCCCCGATCATTTTAAAAGGATCAATTAAGAGATTCGCTCATCTCTCTTTCCATCATCATCATAACAACTATTACTTTTTGAATGCGATGGAAATTACGCGCCCTTTATCATCTGGGCATAGGATGCAAAGAAAAGCGCAATGTACATGAACGCAAGAAGAGTTCCAACAATGGCCGAAATCTTCTTTTTATCGAATATCAGACCAGCTATGCCAAAGCCAAGACAGATAAGGAACATGATGGGAGTAATACAGCAAAATGCTCCGAGAGCGAGCCATGTGAACATCATGGAAGTATCTCCATCCCAGATAAGGAAAGTTGTGGTGAGCATGAAGCATCCAACGAGGAAGAGGCCGGTTCCTATCACGAGGGATACCTCTCCGAAGGATACCTTAGAGGCCTTTTTTCCTGTTCTTTTCTTCTTCATATTGGTTCCTCCGTTATCAGGAAGCAATGGTTCAAGCATATATTTAAGGATTGGTCATTTTGATCAGACCTTAGAACTCGATCTTTGTTTTTCATCTGGCCTTTACTTAGAATTTAATAACAATGGACATGTTCCCCATATATGATTTCTATTGTACTTGGAACACGTCCAGAAATAATCAAGATGGCACCGGTGATAAGATACTGCGAGGAGAGCGAGATACCTTATCATATACTTCACACCGGTCAACATTATTCATACTCGATGGACA
>JAYEPK010000562.1:0-7760 GCA_034723935.1 Thermoplasmatota archaeon | reverse complement strand
ACCAAGCTCCAGTGAGTTCGATGATCCATTGGCGTTTATGAACGGAACCTTCCAGTTCATTGCTCCCACAGCTCCGGATATATTCCCGGAGAGGGCCACCGCATAGGGTTGAGGTCCCTTGGTAACGGAATACCCAGAGATGTTGATCGTGTATACACCTGATGAAGCTGCTTCTATCAGGATCCTTTCAACATTGTTCCTTCGGTCATACTGGCTGGTCTGGGAATACACCAGACCGTTTCCTCGATATTGGGTCATGTTGGGAGCAGTGACCGTCAGGTCCAGATCATTGACCAGCTTCGTGGAGCTTGTGTTCGACCCGGGATAATCTGTCCATACGAGCGTTATTACAAGATCATTACTCCCACCTGAAATAGTGAAGAGACCGGTATGATTGGCCCCTGTTGCAAGACCTGTACTGTTATCGATAAAGGACAAAACACCCGCATTTGAGTTATTTGTGCACAGGGAGTTGGAAAGGTTGACACGCCCCCATCCCTCGTATTTGTTGGGTATCGAGGACCAGTTGCCATTCAGGGGCCTGGCCCCGTTGATCAGTGTGGCCTTGACCAATGCAGCCGAGGGATCGCTCACCTTCTCGATATCCTCGTAATACTGCCTTATCAATGCCGTGGTGCCGGCAACAAGGGGTGTGGACATCGATGTTCCGCCATCATAGGCATATCTCGAATTGACACCTACATAGGTAGCATTGGATCCCCAGTAATGGTTCCAGAAGTCGGATATGGTAGATGCCCGGGTCGAAAGGATGTAGGTGCCCGGTGCAACCACATCAGGTTTTATCCTGTTGTCACCCCACGTCGGACCCCGTGAGGAAAAGGAGGTTATCTCAGATATGTTGTTGGCCCAGGAGCTGATCGAGGGCCTGTAGCTCTCGCTGGCTCCAACAGCTATCACGTTCTTGGAAGATGCCTGTGTGGAGATGGAATAGGTCCCGAGAGTACCCTTGTTCCCTGCCGAGAAGAGAACAGTTAGGTTCCTGTGGCTCCAGAGGTAGTTATCTGTTTGCCACGACCTCCACGAATAGTTACCATATGATGATCTGGATGACCATGAATTCGTCTGTATCCTTGCACCGCTCTCATAAGCATCCCGATAAAGTGTGAAGTAGGGTGGTATTTTCAGTGAGCCTGCCGAGTTCATTGTTGACTGGAAGACCAGATCTGCAGCAGGCGCCATCCCGGCATAGGTCCCATTGGAGGCGGAACCATCACCCAGGACGGAACCTGTTACATGGGTTCCGTGACCTCCTTTGTATTTCCAGCTCGAAGTGGACGCATCCCAGACATGGATGTCGGGGTCGGACCAGTTGCCTGACCTCCCATATGTGTAAGCTGCAATTATCCTGCCCTTGAGATCAGGATGCATGGTGGAATTCAGTCCCGTATCCAGACCAGTGTCGCAAACAGCTACGATCTGTCCGGTCCCGTTCAGTCCCAGCGAGTTCCCTGCCTCCTTCACATCCATGATATCGGAAGCGATGTCGTTGTCCAGGCCGATCTCATCCCTTTCCGAGATATGTGAAACCCATTCTTCACTTGCAAGGGAAAGGATCTCGTCCGCTGCAATTCCCATATGAAGGAGCATTCCATTCAGATCGAAAAACGCATCATGATCCAGCAGTAGATCCATCTCCTTGCTTGCTGGCATGCGGTAGAGACCGACCACGACCTCGATGGAACCTTCACCGTCAACGGAGACGATGTCATTAACGAGCCCGGGTGCGATCTTGAAAAATGGATGATACGGTATCACTGCACGGATACCTTCCTCTCCCTGGATATCCTCTATGTCCACTCCATCCATTTCGACAAGGACAGCTGATGATGAGATGATATCGACCATCCAAAGCTTTTCTAGGGTATGAGCCCTCACAGGTCCATCGAACTGTACGATCCACAACCCTGAACTTCCGAATCCCGGCAGTCGTGAATAAAGCTCTTCATAAGCTATTGGGTCAAGAACATGACCCCCGAGTACCAGCTCCCTTCCTACCTCGATCGATCCCCCATCCTGATACGGATCAGGGAGACCTCTCCACCATTTCACGTTGGAGATACAGGAAAGGTCAATGACCTCTTCATCCCCCCCTTCAACTGCGGGCATATTTCCTGAGATCATGAACAGTAGAACGATCACAAGCGAGGGCCATACTCTGTTCAGACGTGTCAAGATCGGATCCCCATTGAAATGTATATTGCCTTTTGTTTTATCCATCTAACGGTGACAGGCGGTCAGACCAGAGGACCACAGGCATTGTCGGTATTACATTTATGATGGTCGTTCTCTTCCTTTGGTTCGAGATCCGGTCGATCGATCCCTTTCCCCTTGTAATATTCATATAGAGCCATCTTCAATGCATCCACGGCAAGGAGAGAACAATGTATCTTTATCGGTGGAAGTCCTCCCAGACCATCTACAACATCCGCCCATTCAAGATCCTCCGCTTTTTCCAGTGTCATCCCCTTGACGATCTCGGTCAGCATTGAGGTGGTCGCAATAGCTGATGCACAGCCAAAGGTTCTGAACTTGATGTCCTCAATCATGTTATTCTCGACCTTGATGGAGAGCTCCATCATATCCCCGCAAACGGGATTCCCCACGGTTGCCACAGCATCCGGTTTTTCCATCTCACCCACGTTCCTTGGATTCTTGAAGTGTTCAAGCACCATCTTGGAATATTCCAGTCTTGTCATTTATCACACCTGTTTGTTGTAAAGCGGGGACATATCCCTTAGCTGGGTCACGATCCCCGGCATCATATCAATAACATATCGAACATCATCCATGGTATTTGTCGGATCCGAAGTGAACTGGAGGCTGCCGTGGGCCTCCTCATGTTTCAGACCCATTGCAAGCAGCGTTTTCGATGCCTCGAGGTTCTTCTGGGTGCAAGCCGAGCCTGAACTGACGGAGATTCCGTTCATATCAAGGAGAAGTAGCATGCTCTCGCCCTCAATGTAATCGAAACGAAGGTTTGCATTGTTCGGAAGTCTGTTCTCGGGATGTCCGTTCAGGTGACTTCCATCTATCTTCATCATGCCACTTATCAGATCATCTCTGATCCTCTCCAGGCGGGGCACGTAAGATGACATTTCTCTTTTCACGAATTCGGCCGCTGCTCCCATTCCAACGATTCCGGGAACATTCTCACTTCCGCTTCGGAGTCCCCTCTCATGCCCTCCGCCTTTCATGAGAGAAGAGAGCCTGGTTCCCTTCCGCACATAGAGTGCTCCAACTCCCTTCGGCCCCATCAGATCAACGGAGGACAGGGTTGCGAGGTCCGCGTGGACCTTCTCAACATCAAATGGTATCTGAAACCCTGATGTTGTAAGATCGATATGAACAAGTGCTCCAGCATCCCGGGATAGTGAAACAAGCTCTTTAACAGGCTGGATCGTACCTACCTCAAAACTGGCAAACGGGAAGGATACCAGGAACACAGAACCATCTATGATATCTGCTGCTTTATCTATCTCGATGGTCCCATTTGCGTCGATCGATAGAATACCACGATGCAGATCGACGCTCTCCATTGCAGATGAGGTTGCCCTGACAGAATCATGATCGACCTGCGATATTATGATCCTATCCCTCTCCTTGTCCTTGAACGGTAGAGGACCACGGAGAGCAAGATTTATGGACTCGGTCGCTCCGGATGTGAAAAATATCTCCTCTGGAGACGCATTGATCAGGGATGCGATCTTTTTCCTTGCCTCCTCCATCGAGGATCTGGGTTCTCTTCCCTGATCATGGATGGAAGAAGGGTTTCCAAAATGCTCAGTGAAGATCGGCATCATCTTCTCCACTACCTCCCTTCTCGTCGGCATCGAGGAATTGCTGTCGAAATTGACCCTTCTCAATGAGACCACCTTTGTCTATGCAGTGCCTAGCAGATAACACTATAAAAAAATGACACTTGAAATGAAGGGGACGGTCTTCACTCTCTATTATTCTTGAAGTAATGCTCGATAATCTTCTTCTGCCCTCTCCTCAGAGTCTCGGAAACCGAAGCTGTCGATATCTCAAATATACGTGCAAGCTCCCTGATACCGATCCGCTTTGGAAAATCATAATAGCCTCGATCGAGTGCGGTCTTTATGATCTTCTCCTGCCTGGATGTGAGTGATTCCTTGTCATCTATGGGCTGGATCCGTATAAGCTTTGATTCGATACCCCTACTTTCAAGTGAACCGACCAGGTTCTTGAGCTGTATCTTCTCATTCATTATGAGCTTCCACTCCACCCAGTTCTGATCATCGGTAGATGCTGATATCAGGAAACAACCGGATTCGAGGATCGATCTGCACCCGCCACATCCCCTGGTGCCCACGATAACAATGACCTTGTCCTGGTCCACCTGACTTGCCTTCACGAAATCAATATGATCCAGTTCCCGTATCAACTTCTCCAGAAGCGCGGGATCCGTTTTGTTGAGCTTGATCTCCGCGAGGTCCTGGACACCTTCATCTCCAAAGGCTATCGTGTCCACGATATTGATGGATATGGGTAGCTGTCTTGTGATCTTTCCAACCCAGCTCTCTCGGAGATTCACTGCAAGGACCGCTTCGTACAAAAAACTCACCTAATCGGATATCAAGTGTTTATTATTATAGGTTATTGTGAGATGGTGCATAGTTCATGTTGTTAGGTGATACAGAGTTCTTCCAATGTTTGGAAAACCTCCGTTCTTTCAACAAGATCGCAGTCAGCGGGAGCCAATGTTGCTTGAGTCTCATTTGTGGGAAAATATTATATGACCCCTCATACGATTTCTACTCGAGGTCGAACATCGATGTCTAGCAAAAAACAGCTGAAGGAAGATGACGAAAAGGACCGTCTCGATGAGTTCAGTGAAGATGTTGAGCTTGATGAAGATGAGGACCCATGGTGGCCACTTCCAACAAGGGAAGCCGAAAAGGATTGGATAAAGGAAGAACTATCAAAGGTCCAGTGGGACAGCGGTTCCAATCCCTGGAAGAAAGAGGCCATGAGAATTGGCGATGAGAAAAGGTACCTCGAGAACGAGGTCATGCGCCTCCAGAACAAGGTCATGCTTCTAAATGGAGAGCTCAACAGAATGAAATCACCTCCTCTCATAATCGGAACTGTCATAGACCATTACAACAGTGATCAGGTCCTCGTTTCCACTTCGGGGGGGCCTTCATTTGTTGTGAAAGTGCTCTCATCCGTCGATCCGAAAGACCTGGATGTGGGAACAAAGGTCTCTCTTAACAAGGACAATATGTCAGTGGTTTCCATTCTACCTTCGTCCAAGGACCCCTTGATCGGTGCGGCCGAGATAGATGATAGACCCGATATCAATTACAAGGACATTGGTGGGCTCCATGAACAGATAAGGGAACTCAAAGAAGTCGTGGAACTGCCTCTATTGAGACCTGACCTGTTCAAGAAAGTTGGGATCGATCCACCCAAGGGCGTGCTTCTGATCGGACCGCCTGGATGTGGTAAAACACTGCTTGCAAAGGCCGTCGCAAAGGAGACAAAGGCCACCTTCCTCAGGATGGTTGGCTCCGAACTGGTCCAGAAATACATAGGCGAGGGCAGTCGAATGGTAAGGGAACTTTTCCAACTTGCCAAGGAGAAAGGTCCTTCGATCCTTTTCCTTGACGAACTGGATTCGATAGCCGGAAGGAGAACGGATTCATCAACCTCTGCTGACAGGGAGGTCCACCGAACGCTCATCCAGCTACTCTCGGAACTTGATGGTTTCAATAATCTGGGAGATGTTCGGATCATTGCAGCGACCAACAGGCCAGACATTCTTGACCGTGCGATCCTGAGGCCAGGTAGGCTGGACCGGATAATCGAGATACCTTTACCCGACCTAGGCGCGAGAAAGGAGATCTTCAAGGTCCACACGAAACGAATGAACATAGATGTTGATCTGGACGACCTTGCAGCGATGACCGATGAGTTCAACGGATCTCAGATCAAAGCCGTATGCACCGAAGCTGGAATGTTCGCTATCAGAGATGAAAGGAATAAGGTGAGATCACGGGACTTCAAGGACGCCATCCGAAAGCTCAAGGAGACTAAAAGTGAGGGCAGTATGCTGAACCTATCCCATGGTCAGAAAAGGACCGACCGTTATTCCATGTTCGCCTGATCAGTGGATCTTCGACCCTGGTGGCATGTCCTTTTCGATCGTCAGGAGAGATATTTCATCATTGCTTCCAGCAGCAAGCAGCATGCCGTCAGATGTGATACCGCGCATTTTCGCAGGTTTCAGATTTGTCACTACTATTATCTTCTTTCCGAGAATATCTTCCTTTTCAAGGTGTTCTCTTAACCCGGCTACTATGGTCCTTGGTCTTTCCTCTCCGAGGTCCACTTTCAGTACATAGAGCCTGTCCGCATTCGGGTGGTCGGAGATCTCAAGAACCTTAGCAACTCTCAGGTCCAATTTTTTAAACTCGTCGAACTCAACATGTTCCATCTTCTTCTCCTCCTCTTTATCCCTCTGCTCCGGAGCCTCTTTTGCATCCTCTTCCTCGATCACATACTCCAGTTTCGTAAACAGCGGCTTCGGGGTGTCAATCTTTATACCGTCCGGGAACTGCTGAAGTGCCCGTTCCTGTTTCATATTCCTGTGATCATCCACACCAAGCATAGAGAACCATCTCCCCGCCGCATGGGGGATGTAAGGGTACATCCCGTACATGATCACTTTGCCAATATGCAGTGCTACGTTCAGAACGGTTCCACATCTTTCGCGGTCATCCTTGAT
Source organism: Thermoplasmatota archaeon (assembly GCA_034723935.1). Classification (GTDB taxonomy): domain Archaea; phylum Thermoplasmatota; class Penumbrarchaeia; order Penumbrarchaeales; family Penumbrarchaeaceae; genus JAYEPK01. The sequence goes on along the minus strand of JAYEPK010000562.1, from coordinate 988 downwards.
GAGCTTCCAGGGAGCTTGAGCGTTTATGTATCTGTTACCCTCATTGACCAGGGACATCATCGTATGTATCCCTTCTTTCAAACGGACACGTTCCATGGACCCGAGAGTGCTCTTGAACTTCTCCTTTGCCATTTCCAGGATCCTCTTGTCCTCCCGGGTCAATGTCCCTCTTCCGGGAAGTTCCCCGTAATTCTTGGCCATGAACATCACGACCCTGTGAAGATAGTTCCCGAGAGCCCCCAGAAGTTCCGTATTGTTCTTCTGGACGAACTCTGCAACGTCAAAGTTCGAATCACCTCTCTCCGGCATGTTGATCGAGAGGTAGAAACGCAGCGGGTCAACCGGATGATCCTTCAGGAACCCGTTGACAGTTACACCGTGTTCCCTTGATTTGGAGAACTGGGAACCATCCCACTGTAGATATTCATTGGAAGGTACATCATAAGGCAGGTTCAACCCACCATAACCTGCAAGGATGCCCGGCCAGATTATCGTATGGAATGGGATATTATCCTTGGCAAGGAAATAATAATGTCTGCAGTCCGGATCCTTCCAGTATGACTCCCATAGATCGGGGTCGCCGATCTCTTCCGAGTAGAGCTTCGAGGATGAAAGATAACCGCATACCGCCTCGAACCACACATAGATCCTCTTCTCATCATACCCATCAAGTGGAATGGGCACCCCCCATTTCAGATCCCTTGTAATGGCCCTGTCCCGAAGTCCTTCTCTCATGAAATTCTCTGTATTGTTCCTTGTGTTGGGACGCCATCTGTCCTTTACGGAGTTGACGAAATCCCTTATCTTGGGTTCCAACTTCGAGAGCAGGAGATAGAAATGCTCTGTTTCCCTGAACTCGGGAACAGAGGAACAGATCTTGCACCTGGGTGAGATCAGCTCATTTGCATCCAGTACCCTGCCGCAGCTGTCACACTGGTCACCTCTCGCATCCCCGGAACCGCAGTGGGGACATATACCTTCAATATAT
>JAYEPK010000561.1:0-1714 GCA_034723935.1 Thermoplasmatota archaeon | reverse complement strand
GCGAGAAAAGCACCGGACCTTTCCCTCACGATCTCGGTGTTGATGCCTTCATATGATGATGATGGGAAACCTGTGTATATCCACAGGAACGGAATAAGTCCCCTTGTGATCGGAACGGATGGGGCTTCATGGGCAGTTGCAAGCGAGAGCAGTTCATTTCCCAATCTGGGTTTCGAGACCTTCAAGTACCTTGAACCGGGGGAAATAATTTTCATCACCGCGGAGGGGGCGGAAGTGGTTAACAAGGTGAAAGGGAAGAGGAAGATCTGCTCGTTCCTGTGGATATACACAGGTTTCCCATCATCATCATATGAAGGCATCAACACCGAGATCGTGAGGGAAAGGTCCGGTGCTTTTCTCGCGAAGAGGGATGATGTCGAAGCTGACATTGTAGCTGGAGTTCCCGATTCCGGAACAGCACATGCCATCGGTTACGCCATGGAATCCGGGCTCCCGTACCGAAGGGTGTTGATGAAGTATACTCCCGGTTACGGTAGAAGCTATACTCCGCTCACCCAGGATGAGAGGGACAATGTTGCCAGGATGAAGCTTATCCCGAACAAGGCGACCATCGAAGGGAACAGGGTGATCCTCTGCGAGGATTCCATCGTGAGAGGTACCCAGCTCAAGAACTACACTGTAACAAAATTGAGAGAAGCGGGTGTGAAAGAGGTCCATATAAGGCCAGCCTGCCCCCCTCTCATGTTCCCCTGCAAGTACATGCTCTCGACAAGAAGTAAAGACGAACTTGTTGCAAGGAGAGCGATAAGGGCAATAGAGGGAGAGGATCCGGAAGACATATCCGAATACCTGGACCCCGACAGCGAGAAGTACGGGGAGATGCTGGAATGGATCAGGGCCGACCTTGGTCTGGATTCCCTGAGATATCAAAGGATAGATGACATGATAGAAGCGATCGGGCTCCCCAGGGAAGATCTCTGTCTTTACTGCTGGAATGGAGAAGAGGTCGATGAATAGTGCTCTTGCAGTGATGAGAGAGGTTGGATGATGCCCGGTTGGAGAAGATCTGGTGTTGGTGCCTCGGGTCGGAGGAATTTAAGAGCATAACGTAAATGTAAAACGCAAGCTCTCTATGTTTTGCGGTTCCTGCTTTTTTAAAATGATCTCGAGTCCGATCATAGAAGGGAGGCAGGAAGGAACATGAGGTCTGTATCATCGATCCTTTGAGTTTCGCAAATATCATAATTGACCAGCAATCCCCTTGACGGTCGATATGTTGAGATGAAAGATCTCAATGATTTTGTGATCCTGGGCGTGGCCTTTACTTCAATAGGGATGGAATCATTAAAAATAAAGTCAACTTCTGCCTTTGCAGTGGTTCTCCAGTATTTCAGTCCCCCATCCTTCCTGATAAGTTCAGAAAAAACATGGTTTTCCAGCAGGAACCCCTTCTCCCTCGAGAATATGAAGTCATTTTGCAGCACGTTCCTAATACCGTTGTCCATGAAATAGATCTTGTTCGCCTTCCTGAGTTCAGTTGTCATATTCCTGAAAAATGGACGGATCCTCCTAATCATGAAGGAGAGCTCTAGGATGTCGATCGTTTCCGTTACCTTCCTGACATTGATCCCGAGATTGGAAGAGATCATGTCGATGTTTACAAGACCTCCACAGTTGTACGCGAGATGCTGGACAACTCTCAATGCATTATTCCTGAACTGCTGTCCATGTATCTTCAGGATATCCTTCTCGA
>JAYEPK010000560.1:0-1715 GCA_034723935.1 Thermoplasmatota archaeon | reverse complement strand
ACAAGATCATCTACTGCAACCGGAAGATATTCGATCCTGTATCTTCCAGGCATATTATCTGTTCCTCAATTTCTTGATGACTTCTTCATGAGATGTTCGATCAAGGCCCTCGTCACTTTGTCTCTGGGCAACAGCCAGTTTCTCATACAATTCCAGCAGTGCTTTGTTCTTTTCATACAAGGCTATACTCATAACAACAAGATCTCCCTTGCCATTTTTTGTCAGGTATATCGGCTCACTTTCCTTGTGACACCTCTCAGATATGGAGCTGAAATGATTTCTCAGATCGGATATTGGCACTATAGTTGTCATAATATCACCCTTATTATATCATTATAATGATAGGATAATATATAGGTTTCGATAAAAATTATGATAAGGGACGACGAATTGTTCCAAATCAACATAAAACTCATCAACATCAGCAGGCAGTTTTGAACAACCGACAATAATAATTGTCAATGGTGATTGAAAAACTTTCAAAAACAGCATACTCATCAAAGTGTTCCTCATTTGGATCTCTCCCGGGAGGTGCCCATCATTGTTGAAATTGAAAGGTGTTTTTGAACCGGGGAGGGGTGAGCTTTAATTCAAAGAAGCTGTTTACAGCTCGCATGGAAATAAAGAGGCTGGCACGGCTCACCAAAAGGGTATTCTTCTTCTTTCTACCGGTCCTTATAGTTATCCTCTCGGCCAGCACCCTCGCATTCTTCGCAACATTCTCCGCAACCCAGGTGGAAGCAGCTGTGTTCGTTGCCGAGGAAGAAACCGGGGCCGCAGGGCAGGCAACTGCAAGCCTCGGGAACGTTCTGCTCTTCCTGGTCCCGGCAATAGCCGGAAGCTTCGGTATCCTTTACATCATCAAGAGGGGAAAGAAGAGAACCCTCAAGAGAATGTTCAGGGGTATGCTCACGTTTGCCACGGGTGTCATCCTTGCTTTTTTCCTGTACAAGCTCAACGAGATCCTTTACGAGCGTATCTGGTTCGCCCTCTGGGTCAAGGAACCGGTGGAGTTCACACTCTACACCATCCCGGAACTATACTCCACGGGATCCTTCCTGGGATTCATTATGGCCGGTATGATCGTTGGCTACATCGTCACCTCTTCGATACTGTCCAGGGGTTTCACCAGGAAGGAGCGGAACGGTTCCCTGATCGTGATCTCGTCCCTCATGGGAGCGTTCATGGCAGTTATACTGCCCACCTGGACAGTGCTCCCGCTCCTGATAGGACTCGCTCTCTGGGATATCTATGCGGTCTTCAAGGGGCCGATAAAGGAGATGGTGGAGCTTGACATGAACGGGAAGCTCATGGCAAGATGGGACCCGCTTGGAGACGACTCCGACGAGTTCCCGTTCGACAATCTGACCTACGATGCAGGTTCCTGGCAGCTGGGCATCGGAGACCTCGTCTTCTACTCCGTTCTCGCTGCACATTCCCTGTACTACGCAACCGCGTATGTCAGGACCGAGGGCTGGTGGATGCTTCCGTTCTTCTTCGTTCCCGTTGTAATTGCGATCCTCATCGGTTTCGCATATACCATCTACAGGCTCACCAGAGATGACAGCACCGGGATCCTACCGGGACTTCCGATACCGATGTTCCTTGGAGTTGGGACGTTCATTCTGATGATGATAATCGCTTCTCTGATCTTGTGAACCATAGCCGAATAATGAAGCAGACTCGATCACCGCCAGATGGTTCCAGGTTCATAT
>JAYEPK010000559.1:0-1717 GCA_034723935.1 Thermoplasmatota archaeon | reverse complement strand
TGAATGCATTGAAAGGGGAGAGGACATTACAGGTGAGAAGAGGGGGTATACCTGGTTGAGGGATGATGCCCTTCGACCCGGGGATGTGATAATACTCAGTGGAAGTGTTGGTGACCACGGAACATCCCTTCTCTCTTTCAGGGAGGGATACGGCTACGAGACAGAGGTGAAGAGCGATCTTGCACCGATGGTCGATGTGATGGATTCTGCGATAAGGTGCGGGGGTGTGGTATCTGCCAAGGACCTCACACGCGGAGGACTTTCTAATGCGCTCAACGAATGGTCTGCAAAGAGCGGTTTAGGGATCATGGTGCAGGAAGAGTACATTCCGGTAAAGGACCCTGTCGTCAGCGCATGTGACATGCTCGGCATCGACCCGTTCGAGATCGGGAACGAGGGAAAGGTGATAATCGGAGCTGTCAAAGGGTCCGAGGAAGAGGTTCTGAAAGCGCTACATTCTGTACCCGAATCCAGGGATGCGGCCATCATCGGATGGGTGATGGAAAAAAAAGGACATGTGATCCTTGAGACCGTAGTTGGGGGACGTAGGATAATGGACCATCCCTACGGGGATCCGGTACCGAGAATATGCTGAGCTCGTTTTCCGATCAAACGATCCCTTGATGAACAATTGTGCTCTGTGTTCGGACCGTATGATCAATGAAGAACCTGTGCAACGCATCTGATCGAGATCAATGTGCGGAAATGATATTATTATTTTAAAAATTGATATTTGAAAATAAACCTTTTTAAATCCATACTCTAACTGATAGGCATCCCTAGGTCAATCCATGGTCAAAAAAGACAGCTCGGATCAGGAGGCTTCCCATCAACAGAAGGATGGGAATAAAGGAGAGCCATGTGGGTCGGAGGTTCCCTTCCTGGAACTCTTCAACAGCACTGGAACGGCCATGGGGCTGTTGGATGATGATGGTCTGATCATTCGTTCCAATGATAGATTTTCGGAGTTGGTCGATCTCCCTGGAGATCGGATAGATGGCAAGGTTCGATGGAACGAGTTCGTTCCCGATGAGGATCAGGTCAAGGTATTGAAGTTCCACGAGATGAGGCCAGGGAGCGAGGACCCACCAGGTGAATATGATCTCCTCTTCAAGAAGTACAACGGTGAGATCATCCATGTGCACATGAACCTGTCCTTAATTCCCGATCATAATGTCTGGATATTTTCGATAGTTGACAATGAGGACAGCTTCAGGATGGAAGTTGAGCTCAAGGAGCGCGAAAAGAGCCTGAGCGATGAAGTTAGGAAACAGCACAAGATACAAGGAGCCCTTTTCGAACTTGCAACGAACCCGAAGATCCTTGATGTGGATCTTGAAGATAACATCAGAACTATCACCAAGATGATCTCGGACCTTCTTGATGTGGAGAGGGTGTCTCTCTGGGTCCTGAGAAATGGTAGAGGATCCATTGAATGTATGGACCAGTACATTCGCAGCGAGGAGAAGCATTCAAGTGGTATGAGGATCCGGGTCAAGGACCATCGGCACTACATCAAAGCACTCAAGGACAATCCGGTAATTGATATCAACAATGGAATGCTGGATGACAGGACAATCGAATTTGCCAAAGGATACGTGGATGTGCTGAACATCTATTCCATGTTGGATACCGGGATCTGGATAAGAGGGGAGCTGATAGGATCACTCAGTATCGAAAGTGTCGGAGTGAACAGAAAATGGACCATGGAAGAGAA
>JAYEPK010000558.1:0-1720 GCA_034723935.1 Thermoplasmatota archaeon | reverse complement strand
TCGAAGAGTGGCAGGTTGCGGTCGATGACCAGAATATCCGGATCAATGTGTGGGACTTTGGCGGGCAGGAGATTATGCACGCCACTCATCAGTTCTTCCTGACCAAACGCAGCCTCTATCTGCTCGTTCTGGACGCACGGCTCGGGGATGAGGAGAACCGGATCGAGTACTGGTTAAAGATCATCAAGAGCTTCGGCGGGGACTCTCCGGTCATCATCGTCGGCAACAAGATCGACGAGCAGCCGCTTGACGTCGACAGACGGGGGCTTATGGCAAAGTACAGGAGCATCAGGGAGATCGTCGAGGTCTCCTGCAGAAAAGGCAAGGGCATCGATGAACTGAAAGACGTCATCGCAAGGGAGGTTGGCTTGCTTGAACATATCCATGATCCGCTGCTGACCACATGGTCTGCTGTCAAGACTCAATTGGAGGATATGGATCGAGACGCCCTCCCCTACATCACATATAAGGAGTATCTGAGTATGTGTCAGACCGAAGGCGTAACCGACGATATCAGTCAGCGCACCCTCATCGGCTTACTCCATGATCTGGGCATCGTCCTTAATTTCCGGGATGATCCCAGACTGGAAGATACCAACATCCTGAACCCTGAATGGGTCACAAACGGCGTTTACAAGATTCTAAACTCCAATGAGTTGTTCCGGAGCGGAGGTGTTCTGGAATGGGAAATGCTGAACCGGATACTGGGTTCCCACGAATATCCCATTGATAAACACCTCTTTATCATGGATATGATGCGTAAGTTCGAACTCTGCTTTGCTTTCGAGGATTTTCCGAATCATAGATTCCTGATTCCGGACCTCCTCTCCAAGGAAGAGCCGTATACCGGCGAATGGGCAGATACACTAACTTTTCAGTATCATTACGATGTACTTCCGGGAAGCATCGTCTCACGTTTTATCGTGCGTATGCACCCCTCTGTCTGCAAGAACACCTACTGGCGCAGCGGGGTGGTGCTGGAGGATAAAGTTAGCGGGAACAAAGCGCTGGTCAAGGCAGATAGGATAAGAAGATCTTTATCTGGGTCAGCGGCAGAGAGCATACCCGGCGCACCTTCCTTGGCGTCATCCGTTCCAATTTCGATCACATCCACCAGACCATCCCGGGAATCGAACCCGAAGAGAAGGTGCCCCTGTCCGATCACCCGGAGATAGTGGTCGATTACAGGCATCTGCTGAACCTGGAAACGTTGGGTGAAGAGAGCTTCATCCAGGAAGGGCTTATGAAAAGATACTTGGTCAAGCAACTGCTCGACGGCGTTGAACCCGAAGAAGAGCGCAGAGAACGAAGGCAGGGTACTGAGATAACTGCTGGAAGGGATGTAATCTTTGTTAAGGGGGACAATTCTACCATACACACCCAATCCATATCAATAAACGATCTGGAAGATCTTAGAAGAAACCTCCTTGAGTTTCAAGAAGGACTTGCTAAGCTCAATCTCCCAACTGACGATCAAAACATTGTCAACGGTGAGATAAGTGCTGCCATCAAGGAAGCCAGTAAGGAGAACCCTGAGCCATCAAAGATTAGAACAAGGTTTGAAAGCACTATTAATACAGTTAGGGAAGCGGGCAGGACTGTGAAGGATGTTTCATCGCTTTACAATCCAGCTGATAAGATAGTAAAATTAGTAGGCATTGGTCTCCCGTTCCTGCTCTGACCGAGAGGATATTGAAATAACGAATCAGTAGAATCCGTG
>JAYEPK010000557.1:0-1721 GCA_034723935.1 Thermoplasmatota archaeon | reverse complement strand
TAGCGATTGGAGTTTCAATATATTTCTGGAAGAAGAAGATCAAGAGAGAATGATGCTTGCACGTATTGGAACGTATCACGAACAAAGGAACAAGTGCTGCAAATGACCCGAGACATTGATATACAACATGTGAGGGCCTGGCCAAGCGATGAGATTATCGCCCTTTACAAGGCCGGAAGCTGGTGGAAGGACGAATACGATCCATCTGGCATACCTCCTCTCATCGAAGGGAGCTTCGATCTCGTCGTGGCTGTTGACGGGAAAGATGGAAAGGCCGTGGGTATGGGTCGGCTGATATCGGACGGCGTCAGTGACGGGTACATCCAGGATGTTGTTGTCTTTCCTGACCGCAGGGGCGAGGGTATCGGTTCGATGATGGTAAAGGAGCTCGCGAGATACGGAAAGGAGAAAGGCCTGGTCTGGATCGGGCTCATTGCAGAGAAGGGTTCATCACCATTTTACGAACGTCTTGGTTTCAGGAGGTTCAAAGGGGAGCCGATGCTTTACGAAGGGGAGGAATGAACATGGTGGACATCAAAGATCTCAAGCCGGTGGAGTTGGGACATCGGGACCTTTTCAGGGAGCATTACAGGAAGTACCCCATCGAACATTCGGATTACCTACACGGGATAATGTGTACCTGGAAGCATTACATGAGATACAGCTTTGCACTGATGGATGATTCCATCCTGATAGTGGGAGAACATGAGGGAAAGATGTACATGAGGTCTCCAGTCGGGCCTCTGGATAAAAAGGTGTTCGAGGAGGCTCTGACATTTTCAAGAGAGCAGGGTTTTGAACCTCTTTTTGCCATGGTCGGAGAGAGGACCGCAAGGTTCCTGGAAAAAGAGTTCCCGGAACTTGAGACAAGACCGCACAGGGATTATTTCGATTATATCTATCTCTCAAGCGATCTCAGGGACCTTCAAGGGAAACGGTATCTCAAGATCCGTAACTATCTGAACAAGTTCAGGAAGCAGAACGACCATTCCGTTGAACCGGTATCCCTGGACAACAAGGATGAGATACACGATTTCCTGGTGCGCTGGTGCGAGCGAAAGGGCTGCCAGGACGTACCCTTTCTCATGCAGGAGAGACAGGCCACGATGTTCGGCATAGATAATTTCTTCGACCTGGGTTTTGAAGGCCTCTGTATCCGGGTGAATGGTCAGGTGGAGGCTTTTTCAATATTCGAGGAAATGAGATCTGACATGGCCGTTGTCCATTTCGAGAAGGCCAACTTCGATATCCCCGGTCTGTATCAGGCAGTGAACAACGAAGCAGCGAAGCTCCTGGCAGGCAAGTATCGTTTCATGAACCGGGAATCTGATATGGGAGTTCCGGGTCTCAGAAAGGCCAAGGAGAAATACCGCCCGGATCACATGATGAAAGTATCACACTGCAGAATGGATTAGACCTATTCTTCCATGATCTGAAAGTCATCTTCATCCTTTATCCGTCTGGATAGAACGAAGAAGACAAGTGCAATGACCGCGAAGATCGAAATAAGAATTATCAGGGAAATTACAAGCGGATCCAATGATCCCTCATTATCTCGGCCCTCATCATCGTCCGGTCTGTCCTGTGAGGCAGAGGTGCTGTTGGACATGATCCAGAACTCCAGTGCCCTGGAGAGGTTGAACTCATCCCTGACCACCAGCTTGATCTCGTGCACTCCGGGAAACAGGATTTCAGGATCTCGCTTTTTCCAGGAGTGCACG
>JAYEPK010000556.1:0-1724 GCA_034723935.1 Thermoplasmatota archaeon | reverse complement strand
CCCTTCCCCTGTAAAGTAAGGGGAAGGGAGAACGGGCATATCCTGAACACTACCAGGATATATATTGACCCGGGTGGTTCAGCTACATTCAATCTGAATGTGACAATAGGTTCCGTCATTTTCCATCTATGGGCCGAGATAATCTCGGATGGATGGCAGCCAAATGTGAAGAGCATTGATGAGCTGATCCTGATTGGATCTCCGGAGGTCGAGCTGATGCCCTCCATATCTTGTGAAAGTTTCACCGTTGACCAGGACATAGGGTTCCAGTATATCATCTCCCTCTCTGGCGGCATATCCAATATTACCGACACCCTGGTCAAGTTTGCTCCATATGCATTCGAGATCGAGATCTCCGACACCGCAGGGAACCTGCTGTGGAGGAACCTGTCGTGGTTCAACCTGTCCGCCAATTCCACGGTCATGACATACAGGTTGAACAGCGGTCGTCTTGACATTGGCGATCATGTTCTGAGTGCCTTGGTGATCCCGCCGTATCAGGATCACAGGGAAGGTATTCGAACATACCGATTTACATCCATGATCTCCATCGTTCCACGGACAGACCTCGAGATCCTGGAGCTCTGTGAGGATACCGACGGGTCTGTCAGGGGTATGAACATCAATGTCAGCAATCACGGGTCCGAAGAGGTTGACATATATCATCTGACCCTTTTCAATGGACTTCCGGAGGATGAGATAGTGATATCCCGGAACATCGGACTCTCGCTGGGAGCCGGGGAAGAAGCAGTGATCCTCTTACCGGAGGACCTTCCGGTGGGAACGTATCTTCTCTCGGTGGTCATTTCGGTACCAGTGATCGGACCTTCCCATGAAGGGATGTCCTGGATGGAAATGGACAGGAAGGTTGTGGAGGTCGATATTGTCGAGCAAGTTCAGGGCCAGATCCAGGAGAACAGAGAGATGGACTGGGATGATGTGACTTATGCCACCATATTCTCTCTTAGTGCGGTATTCGCGGTCCTGCTAGTTTCATCACTGTTCTTCAGGAAAGAAAGGAAAGAGGACTGAGGCACCTCATTTTTTCTTTTTGGATCCGCGCTGGAGAAGATAGCCTATCCCTCCAACCAGCACAAGACATGCAGCTGCGATCCCTCCGGCCATTGCCAGATCGAACTCATCAATGAGTATATTGAATACGCCAACGGCCACCATGATCCCACCTATTAGCGACGTAGCAGCTACAAGTAGCTTTCTGGCGAGCATACCGAAGAGCCAGGAACCCACTAGCCCTGCACCGAAGGCAACCAGCCAGATGAAAAGTTTATCCAGCTCAAGGTTCTCGCCCAATCTCCAACCAAGGCCGAAACAGAGAGCGAACACGACCATTGCCAGGATCATCCAGAATATCTTCGGGGCAAATATAAACCCGATAATGAAACCAAGGATGCCAAGAGCAGGGCCAAGAACGAAGACCCAGATCCCTCCCAGATAGAAACCTATCATGAAACCGATGAACATGAATGTAACGGCCAGGATGATGCCACCGAAGATCCTCATGAACTTCTCCATGAGCTTGTATCCTCGAAGAGCAAGAACAAGACCTAGCACGATCAGCAGGACCATCGAAGCAAGTATCAGCAATTCCATTTCCATTTTTCAAACCCCCGGGAACCACCCCATCATCGGTATATTTGCATGATAATCTTTTTGGCTTCCGTTCATCGACCGAGCGCGGAACATAATGTGTCGGTCAGTTTCTT
>JAYEPK010000555.1:0-1726 GCA_034723935.1 Thermoplasmatota archaeon | reverse complement strand
CAGATCAATGTAACGCCATTCTCAGGGCTATGAGAAGAGTGAAAAAATGAAACATACCTTCGATGTATCGGACAAGTGTATCGGGTGCAAGGCATGTGTCAATCTGGCAGGTGCCAATTTCAAAATAGATGGGGGGAATACTGCCTATCTTGAAAAACAGCCAGAGACGCGATCGGAAGAAGAACAATGTATCAAGGCCATGGAAGCATGCCCGGTGAATGCAATTTCGATGGAGGATCGATCATCCCATCTTGTCGAGCCTATCCTGGCATCTTCCAATATCAAGGATACGCTTGACAACCATCCGGATCTCAAGGGGATATTGATGGACCTTTCACCAAAGTTCGGGAGAATTCAGAATCCAGTTGTCTACAATACCATGGCCAGGTTCGGAACGTTCAAGGATGCCTCCAGGGTAACCGGTGTATCTCTGTGTGAGATCCTCCATACGATCAATAAACACCTTGGAACCGAAAAGATGCTTATGAAAATGATGCCTGACTGTATCGGGTCCGACGAGGCAGATGAACAGAACACCGGGTCTGATATTGACTGGATGGAGCCGGAGGAGAGGTATGTCTACAATTACGAAAGCTTTGACCATCTGATGGAAATGATCGTGAAATTGAAACCACAGGAAGGTGTCGTTCTGATATCTGATGAGGAACCTGAGGAATTGTTGAAGGTCATCAGAGGGTTGGGATACAGGTTCAATGTAAGATCGGACGATAAATACAGACTTTCCATATTCAACCCGGATCAAAATGAAGAGGCTCTGCCATGGAAGAATAGAAAAGACCGATTTGACATATTAGACGTCAGATCCATGCAGACAGATCCTTTCGATATCATCATCAAAAAGGCCCATGAAACAGAAGAGGACTCCGGTTTCATCCTGATCCAGACGTTCGAACCGGTTCCTCTGATCGGCATGCTTTCGGAGATGGGTTATGAACATCTTGTGGAGGAGAGAAGCTCGGATGAGGTTTGGGTATATCTCCACAAAAAGCCCGTGAAAAAGAAAGACATGGTAAGGAACACGAACAAGCCCTCTGTTGTCATCCAATCTGCAACACCTGTTGCCTATCCGGTTATCATGAGATTGCTGCAGTCGGAAAGATTGCGAGGAGCCATCGAAATAAAAGAACTGAAGGTGTGGGAGGAGACCGAGAAACACCTTGCATGGATAGCCAATGGAAAGGCCGATATAAGTTTCTCTGCTCTTATCACATCGGTTAAATTACGAGACAATGATGTAAAGATACCCGCGCTGTTCGTATGGGATAATTTTGTCATCCTGACAAGGGGTTACCGGGCCGAGGATCTCAAGGACCTGAAGGGTAGAACGATACATACACCACTATTCGAGGAAGCACCCCCGGCAAAGATCACAAAATATCTTATCTCGGCAAGTGGACTTGATCCCGACGATTTCAATCTGGTCTACGGTTCTCCCTTTGGAAGACCTGAAAAGATATACTCTGATTTTGTTAACGGAGAAGCAGATACCGTGATCCTGAGGGAACCCGAGGCAAGTTATGCCATCAAGATCATGCAGGACAGAGGTGAAGAGATATCGATAATCCCCTACAACAGGATGTGGAATAGGATCAATGTTGGATTCGGAAGCTTTCCGAATGCCGGCATAGTTCTCAAGGGAGAATTCGTGAGGAAAAATCCGGAGATCACCAGAGTTCTCCTGGAGGAGTTGAAGTCAGCAATTGAG
>JAYEPK010000554.1:0-1729 GCA_034723935.1 Thermoplasmatota archaeon | reverse complement strand
GTGCAGTGGGCGACCGACATACTCTTCTCCCAAAATGTCATGGAGTCATCATGGCTCACAGACACAAATTACAGGGTCTTCGATATAGACTCCTACCGCCTGGTCGATACCAGGTCGGACCTGCCGATCTACAACTATCCCCTCAATGACGGCATCTACTACATCAGGGTCAGGTCCAGAGATGACTTTGAACAGCTCCCCGGATGGGGAAATTCAATGAGAACTGTGGTGGATACCACCGCCCCGGAGATGCCCACGATCAATAACCTGCCCACGTACTCCGGCGGGACCGGTGTGAGGATAGGATGGGAAAAGGTATTCGACCCCGCTGGAACCGGGATAGAGTACCGGGTTCAGGTGTTCGAGAACGAGACGGGTGACCCGATCAGGGAGACCTCCTGGGTGAACGGCCTATCCATGGATATCTCTGACCTGACGGCCTACAACACCTACCATTTCAAGGTCCAGGCAAGGGATGCGCTTGGATGGATCTCAGATCCTTCCGCCTCCACCTCCACAACGATGGACATCGACGGGCCGAAGATAACCATGCTGAGCGACGGAATATTCGGCCCAACCGAGACACATATCGTGGGAGATGCAATGGATGCTGGATGCGGTGTGGACATCGTCGAGTTCTCTGTAGACGGCGGACTCACCTGGGCCGAGGCCGAATATGCTATTGACAGATGGTCGGTCCCCAAGAATTCACTTCCCTCGGGTACGAAAGAAATGATGGTAAGGGGTCAGGACCTAGGGGGGAACATTGGAACCTCCGTCATGGCCTACATCGATGAAGCACCTCCCGTGATAACGATCAGCTATCCAACTGGAGGAATGACGGTCACGGGCGTAACGTCGATCATCGGATCGGTAGTTGACGACCACCTGACCAGCTACTCCATTTCCTACCTCAGGGAGGGCGCCGAGGAGTGGGAGGTCATCGTTCCGACCCAGACAACAGGAGGCGTCTCCGGCCTTCTTGGGACATGGGCACCTGATGGGCTTTCGGGCGGAGAATACACAATCAAGGTAACTGCGGTGGACTCGCTGGGAATGATATCAGAAGAGACCCTGAACGTGACCATTGCGGGCGCGAACCTCAACATCGACCCGGCACAGATAACGTTCTCCAACCCTCACCCCCTCCCGGGCGATAAGGTGACCGTTATGGTGACCATATTGAACTTCGGGGACTCCCCGGCCGAAGGGGTCACTCTGGTCATCAAGGATGACGATGAGACGATCTACACTGAAAGCGATATTCTCATCCCCGCGAACGGGATAACGGTCGTCACAACGGAGATCACCGCATCCGGAACACACACCATCACCGCCCAGGCAACATCAGAGCTGTACAACTCCGGTGAGATGTCACAGGGGGCCGTTCTAACGGTTTCCGAGGAGGAGTCCGTTCTGGAGAACGCCGGAGGGATCCTGGGCCTTCTCGCTTTGATACTTGCCATCATTGCGATACTTGCGATCCTTCTTATGGTCGTGTTCAGGGGGAAGAAGGAGAAAGAACCAAAGCAAGAGGATGAAAAGGAGGAGGAAGCGGAGAAAGAGGAGGAGATGGATAAAGCTCCATCGCTGTCGCTCCCGGAAGGAGAGCCTGAAAAGAAACCCGCCCTGCCGGAGGCGCCCAAGCAGATATCCAAAACCCCTGCGCTACCCTCGGCCTCATCTCCGACGGCGCCACCCGTTCCTCCAGCACCTGAGCCAGTTCCAG
>JAYEPK010000553.1:0-7838 GCA_034723935.1 Thermoplasmatota archaeon | reverse complement strand
CAATCGAAAGATCGATGCAGTACTCGAGGTCATGAAGAAACTGAGGACCTCTCCTCCTCCGGAGAAGATATTGGAGGATGAAACATCGCTCCGGGGTTACGTGGAGAAGAAAGCATCCTCTCTGCTTTCATCTATGGACATAGATGTCGGAAGCATCTCCACACTCTCCAGGATAGTTGGCCAGTATACCTGTGGTTATGGAATACTGGAACATCTTCTCAGGGATGACAGGGTACAGGACATATACATAGATGCACCCTGTTCGGAAAGGCCTGTGTATGTTTCTCTGGGAGGGTCCATTCAGGGCAATATGCGAACGAACATCTCCCTCAGCGGACCGGAGATGGACAGGATAGCATCGATACTTAGGTATCATTCCGGAAGACCCTTCTCGGAGACCAATCCGGTCCTCGAATGCGACATCCGTTTCTACAATGCCAGGGCAACTGCCGTTGCCCCTCCCATGTCGCCTGAGGGGATATCGATGGCACTCAGGAAGCATTCCCATGATCCATGGACGCTTGTCAGATTGATAAGGTCCGGAACGGTAACTCCACAGGCTGCCGCTTTCCTTTCCCTTGCAGTTGACGGAAGAAGCACAGCTCTCATAGCCGGGCCCCGGGGAGCGGGAAAGAGCTCCCTGCTGGGAGCGCTTCTGTTCGAGGTGGACACCTCTCAGAGGATGATAATTATCGAGGATACGCCCGAACTTCCACTCCGTTCGCTGAACCTCTGCGGTTACAAGGTCCTCGGCCTCAATGTCGGATCCTCGGAGGCATCAACTGCTGACAAGGCCCTGAGGACCGCTCTGAGACTCGGTGAATCGGTCCTTGTTATGGGTGAGGTCAGGGGCCCGGAGACGAGAACACTTTACGAGGCCATGTCCGCCGGAACCGCAGGCTCCTCCGTAATGGGGACCTTCCACGCGGATTCTGCCTCGACCGTTTACAAGAGGGCAGTGGAGGACATGGGTGTTTCCCCCGGGAGCTTCTCCTCAACGGATCTCGTGGTCGTTACAGGTCTCGTCCAGCCGAAAGGCTCTCAGGCCAGGCTCCGGAGGGTCGTTCAGATAGCCGAGCTTGTAAAAGATGCGGAACCTGGAACGTTCAGCGATCTGTTCATATACGATTCCCAGACCGACAGGATAAGGCCCACCTCCAACCTGGGTTCATCCTCCCTGCTCGGGAGGATCGCAGGGCTGTGGGGGTTATCCCGGAAAGATGTCCTTGAAGAGCATTCCATAAGATCCTCTGTCCTTTCCGAGGCGATCAAGCTCTTCGATGAGAGACAGATATCAAGACCCGAGACCGCAGCGAGGATCGCGACCACATTCAGACAGGTCAAGGAGAAAGCGATCAAAGAGGGGTGGATGGGGGATCGGAAGAGGTTCCTCGAGAGCTGGAAGTTCACTTCCGGGGAGGTATGGGATTGAAGGTCGGCGAGCGGTCTCCTCTTTTCATCACATTTCTGGTAATGATCTTGGGGGGGGCCCTTCTTGCATGTGTGGTCCTGAACCTACCTGTAAAGCATTCACCTGATGTGGACGACGACGGTGTGTCGGACCTGTTCCAGAACATCGAGGAGGACAGGGAGCTCGTCAAGGACGGTGATGAATGGAGGAACGTGGTCGTTGGAAGGTCCTCGGAAACGAACTTCCCCGCGGTGTCTCTTTTTGGTTTCCTTCTTCTGTTCGTGTTTCCGGTCCTGACCTATACCTACATCTGGCAGAGACCGATCAGAAGAAGAAGGTCCATGGAGCGGCTGGAGGAGAGCAGGATGCTGGATCTGGTCAGGAGGATAGCATCATTTCTGGAGATCGATCCGTCCCTCCAGGGTGCCCTCAGGAACACCCAATCATCCCTGCCGGACGATCAGCAGGATATCCTGGGTCCTCTGGCTTGGGAGCCTATGACCAGGGGTGTCTCCTTTGGATCTGTCTACGGTGATTTTACAGAGAAATGGACCGACAGATCACAGCTGATCGGCGGTGCTCTCCGTTCCCTGGGTGCTTCGGCCAGGGAAAAGGACCGGGAGAATATTTCGAGCTCGGTGCGAAGGACAATGTTGAGTTTCGACAAGGGATGCAGGGAGATGATCCAGGAATATGCAAGGTCCCTTTCGGGACCCTCGACCGTCCTCTTTGCGCTCGGGGTCCTTTTGCCATTGATGCTTGCGACCATGATACCACTTACGGGTCTGTCCGATTCCAGCCTGATCATGGTGGGTTTCCTTCTATGGGTGATAGTCCCCTTCGGGATACTCTTCTACGGTAAAGGTCTTGTCGAGAGGAGGCCGATGCAGGACATCACGGTTCGGAAGAAGGATGATAATGGATATGACCTGTCGATCAAAACTCTCTTTCTGATATCTGCAGGGATACTTTTCCTTGCGGCAACGGTCCTCTTCAACATCGGGGTGCTGGAGATGAACAGCGTCCCGTTGGATAGGCCTTCGATCATCGTGCTTGGTGTCCTTCTGTCCATCTCCTTTCTCTCCGCAGGTGTGATAGCCATCCAGACAGGGTCAAATGTCAGGACCCTGGAGTTTGATATGAGGAACCGGGCCATTTCACATTCACTTCTCAGGGAGATAGGGACCAACCTTGAGGAGAACAGGTCGTTCGAATCTTCCGTGAGAAGGGCGGTTGCAAGGGAGAATTCCAGAGGAAGCACTATGGATCCCCCCCTGCCTGGTGATCTCGGATATATTGCCCGTCTTCCTTCGCCACTTGACCATCTTCTAAGTTCCGTCAAACATTTTTCCAAAGCCGGTTCCAGAGCGGGCGCCGGTGCGGTAAAGGCCCTTGCGGGTCATCTGGAGGAGATGCACTCGATGGAGAGGGATCTTGCCTCGCGGGTCAGATCATCCATTGGACAGATGGGCATCACAGCGTCCGTGTTCGCCCCTCTGATGATAGGGTCCTCGGTGGGTATCTTCAGATTGATGGAGAGGTCCGGTTCCTCGACCACATCCGGGATGATGGGGGGATCCATGGGCTCCGGGATGGCGGTACACCATTTCATGATCCTTTCCGGAGGATATCTGCTTATGCTCGGCATCGCAACGACACTCACCCTTTACCGTCTCGAGACCGGGAAGGCCAAAGGGGGATGGCACAAGGTACCGAAAGCACTTGTTCTCTCTTCTTTCTCATTCACGATCTCAACATTGATGAGCACATATTTGATCGGATGATCGGAGGGATATTATGAGAGATATTATAAAGAAAACGAACGGAGCGATGGAAGGTGTCCCCATACAGTTGATAATCGTTGTCGCTGTCGGCATGGCCGCATTGGCGATACTGATCGGCTGGTTGGCCTTTGCAGGTGACACAGATGCTACATTACGGAGCATCGAGACGGAACCGGACACGATCTCCATCGAGGGAGACGGCAGAGTTCAGAAGGAGGTTCAGGTTACAGTGTTCGTGTATGATTCTGAGAGTAACGAGGTCGACGGAGCCGTTGTGACGTTCTCCGGTTCGGTCGACGAGAATGTCGTTATGCAGATCGATTCCGGAGATACGGTGACGATCGATGCGGTCCTTGCATCCTCTTCCGACACGGCCACCATCAACGTAAAGGCGGAGAAGTCCGGAGGAATGGGAACCTGTAGCACCACGATCATCGTGATGAGAGGTCAGAGTTAAATACTCCGGATGGAGATCGCTTCCATGGTGGCTGTATGCGGAAGTTCGTGTGTTTGATAGTTCTTATGCTTCTTCTTCTTGGAACTGTTACCTTCTTCAATGATGCGGAGGGGGTCGATCTCACTGCTGTCGAGAGGAGGTCCATCGAGGTGCCCTACACCCTAGAACCCCCGGTCCTGGACGGGGATATCGATGATGTCGAATGGCATTCGGAGTTCGCGACGCATTATTACGACGCATTCGACGGGGAGTGCTTCCGCGAGATATATCCGGTGGGCGGGTCCGATGAGGAATTCACGAACCAGTCAGAACTGGCCGTAACATTCTACATGCTCTATGATGACACCTACCTCTATTTTGCTGCCAACGTCACAGACGACCGGATCATTGTGGACAGCGGGGCCACTTACTACAGGGATGATGGTGTGGAGCTCCTTCTCGACGGCGCCCACGACCGGGATGTCGATCAGAGGGCCGGTGATCCCTGGCCTGGCTACCAGGATGGCACGACCCTCCTTGCTGTGGCGGATGGATCGACGTTCCATGATTATTCAAGCGGTACACCATACGAGAGGAACTTCGGGTCCGATTGGTATGCTGCGACCAGTGTCCACGTCCCCGAGAACTATTACATAGTGGAAATGAAGATCAGGCTCGATGCTATTGCATCTCCGCTTCCGAACTCCACCATAGGTCTGAACATCGGTGTCAATGATGACGATACCGGTGGTCTTTCCAAGACCGCCCTGAAGTGGGAGGGAAGCGAGACGCTCCCGGGTGAGAACCCCACATACAAGAACGAGACCCTGTGGGGGGAGGCCAGGCTCGTGCCTTACGTCAACGCTTCACTTCCGGAGAGGATATATGTTGACGAGGATGTCGAGGTCCATGTACTCTCGAACAGCTCTTCGGGCAATCATCCGGACTTTGGTATCGGTGCCGGATACAGATGGACCATGCCTCTTTACGCGGGTGGTACCTGGCAGAACGTTTCCCGTAACGGACCTGTCTTCACATACACCTTCGATCAGCCCAGGAGCTTCTACCTGCTCCACCTTACGGTGACCGATCCTTCCGGCGAAAGCGATGATGCCATAACATATATCCATGTCGCCGATGTCACTCCCCCGGAACTGAACGGAGCGGATGCTGTTGCCCTGGAGGAGGAGCCTTATACATACCAGCTCAACGTGACCGATAACGTTGATGTCAGAAACGTGACATGGTCCCTTTTCGATGATGTGTGGTTCAACGAGACCACGGGGCCCTCCTTCCTGCACACCTATCAGCATCCGGGCCTGTACGAGCTCTTCTACGTGGTCCTTGACACATCCGGGAACAGTGCCGAGGGCTCCTCGAACATAACTGTTCTCGATTTTCGCCCCCCCTTCGTTCCGGAGATGGCGAATGTGGAGATGAACACGAGTGCGGTCTTCTCCGTGAATGCTTCCGGGAGCTTTGATGATACCCCTGAAGGTCAGTCCTCGGATCTTTTTTTCAACTGGACGGTATTCAATTTGTGGAAGAGTTACAAGTTCTTCGGTGCTTTTGTGAACCTTTCCATCGGTGTTCCGGGAACATACAACGGGGATCT
Organism: Thermoplasmatota archaeon; assembly: GCA_034723935.1. Lineage (GTDB taxonomy): Archaea > Thermoplasmatota > Penumbrarchaeia > Penumbrarchaeales > Penumbrarchaeaceae > JAYEPK01. The sequence continues at coordinate 2,592 of JAYEPK010000553.1, read as the reverse complement.
GACAGTTTCGGATATCAACAACTTCTCGACCGGAAGGGAGTTCACGGTCGTTGTGTCGGATACGACCGCACCCGTCCCGGAAATAATAGTACCGAACATCGTCGATGAGGGAGAGAACATCTCCCTTGACGCGGGTGCCACAACGGACAATGATCCCGAACTGTGGAATGGAATAACGGTCGAGTGGACGATAGAGCAACCTTCGCAGGAAGTATATTTCCAGTCAGATGAGGAGGAGGTCAACTTCAGTTTCCCCGGCCCCGGTGTCGCCTATATCACGTTGACGGTGACGGATCCAAGCGAGAATACAGGTACCATCACCGTTCAGATCGAGGTCCAGGATGCCGTACCACCTTCCCTGGTGCTGCATGTGCCCGATACGGTCCCTCAGAATGTCCCCTTTCTGATCAACATCAGCGGGTCCAGTGACAGGAGCGGGATCATGTCCGTTCATTACACTGTCCACAAGAACGTATCCGGTGATCTCTTACTGGTGATGGAAACCCCGCCGTTCGGAATACGGGTCAGATATGTGGATCCTGCAGAATTCGGATCCATCGAGGATATGACGATCAGGCTGGAAGATCCCGGTAACTACCTGCTGGAGGTCAGATTGATGGATGTTCACAACCTGACATCTTCTGCAAAGAGGCAGATAGAGGTACTGGATACAACACCTCCGGAGGCCGTTCTCAACAGGACCTACGCTGCGGTGCTCGAGGGAGAGCTTCTTGTTCTCTCAGCATCGGAGAGCACGGATGATATAGGACCGTTGACCTACAGATGGCTTCTCGACGGTGACCTTCTCGATGCCGAAGGTCCCGAATTCGGATACCTGTTCTCGGAAAAGGGTCGGCACAACATCACCGTGGTCGCAAGCGACGGACAGGGAAACGAGGGTACCGCATCCTGCATTGTCGATGTGGTGGAACTTCCCGTATCAACCCATGGCAGTTCAAATGCCATGATCCTGATCTGGGCGTTCACGATATCGATATTGATCCTGGCAACCCTGTTCATCTTCCTCTGGGCGCGTAACAAGAAGAAGATCTATATGGAGGGTTTGAAGGAGGAATAGGGAACCTTTATTACTTCAGGAATCCATCAAACCGCAAATGGAAGGGATTTCCTGGATAATTGGGAGATGAGATCCTTGAAGAGGGAAGATAAGGTAAATGAAATGGATGGGATCGACCGGGACCTGAAGGAGCTTACCGACAGGGTCGATAAGGTACTTGATGAGACCGAGAGGAAGTTCGCAAGATGTCCGAAATGCGGTCTTCCGACCCATCTGGGCCAGGACCGGCGGAAGGCGTTCTGTGCGAACTGCAACATGTATTACGATGTTTCCGAGAAGAGTAGCGGAAAGAAGAAACTTAAGAAAAGGAACCGGAAGGTCCCGATAAAGGCCACGATCATCTTTGGAGTATTTGCTGTAATATTCCTGATATTGGTCTCATCCCTCGGTTATTACCTCTTTCATATCGAAAGCGACCCCGGATTGATAGATATCCAGGATGTGAACGAGATAAGGAAGCTTCCGATCGCAAACGATGTTCCGATGAAGACGATGACATCGAGCCAGTTGGAGATATACATCCAGGAATCGATAGATGACGACGCCAGAAGGGAGATAAGGAATGATGAGGCACTTTACAAGTTCCTTTTCATAATACCGGATTACTGGGATCTAGTGGATATTTACGAGAACGAGAGCTCCGGTGGGGGGATCGCAGGTATGTACGATACCGAATTGGAGGAGATGTATGTCATCGGAGAAGGTCATTCCAGGAACTACATCAACTCGATACTGTCCCATGAATATACCCATGCCCTTCAGGACCAGAACTTCGATCTGGATTCCATTTACCCCGCTGATACCTTTGACAGCAACCTTGCGATGCTCTGCTCCATCGAGGGAGATGCAATGAGGACCATGGGCAAATGGGAGGACAGTAACCTTGAGGAATGGGAGAAGGCCCTCCTGGATATTGAGTCGCTGATGCAGGCGATGTCCACTCTTGACCTGGAAGGTGAGTACTATTCAAGTCCGGTGCTTTCGGAACTCATGTATTTCCCATACAAGGAGGGGCTCGAGTTCGTCAAGATGGTCTATGGTGAAGGAGGAATGGATGCAGTGAACGACCTGTTCACCGAGAGGCCGGCTATCTCTACCGAGCAGATAATGCATTTCAACAAGTATCTCGAATACGAGCGTCCAAAGAACGTGACATTCAACGGTGACACTTCCGGATTGGACCTGCAGTTCAAGACCACGGTCGGTGAGAAGATCCTTAAGGAGGCCATCGGGGATACTGCCATGGGGTGGGGTGGTGACAGCTTCTATCATTATACCTCGAGTGATTCCTTCCTCTCCGTGCTTGTGACCGAATGGGATACTCCTGAGGAGAATATCGGGTTCGCCTCGGATTACGAGAACATGCTGGAATTCAACGGCTGGAAGAACGGTGATGTATATTCCATCGGCGGTAACTATGCTTATATGAGGGTCGATGGGGGCGGAACGTCGATCTTTTACTCGGATTCGATGGCCATCATCGACCGTTTTTCCTGATCAGCGGTTGTGCAACC